>JAWLFR010000089.1:0-9387 GCA_041685495.1 Bacteroidales bacterium | reverse complement strand
TTATTTTGTGAATATTCTCATTTGTAACTAAATTTTTACAGTGGTAATTGAAAATTTGTGAATTAAGTATGCAGTGAACATGAAGTTTAATCTTATGCCTGGGGACAGGTTTATAATTTTATAGCGGACAGATTAATATATTAAAGGGAATGGGCAGCTTATCGTTTCATTATTTAAAACCTGTTTGCATTTAAGCATCATAGAGGGTTAAAATCACCATGCCCTGCCCTTTTGTTTACAGATAAGAGTTTCTCCTATAGATAAGTCTGTGAAAATATTGGAATAAATATCTGGATAACAGTGCTTTTAACTGTTATTAGTGTTCCTGGCTATCATTTCCTGGAAATTGCAACCAGGTATATTCCGTACGGAAACAGCTTTTTTAACCGGAAAGGGAAGTAACAGCGGTGTAACGAGGGCATTGTGATCCGGGCAATAAAAGTATAAGTCAGATTAAGAGGGATTATTTCAACTGCGCCTCTTTAGCGACCAGTTTATTATTTCTTTTCTCTTCGCTGTAATGTATAATATTTGCAATAGCTGAATCGCCTGTCAGGTTAACGGATGATCTCAGCATATCGAGGGGCCTGTCTACACCCAGTATAAGAGCCAGCCCTTCAACCGGGAGTCCCACCGAGGTAAGCACCATTATCACCAGCACTATGCTCCCGCCTGGCACCCCGGGCGATCCTATAGACGACATTGTGGCCATCATAACTATTGTCACCTGCTGTGCAATGCTCAGGTCAATACCATATACCTGGGCGATAAAAACGGCTGCAACAGACTGGTAAAAGGCCGTGGCATCCATATTAATGGTCACTCCCACAGGAAGAACGAAGTCGGATACCTCCTCGGAAACACCCAGCTTCTCAACATTCTGTCTCATGGTAACAGGAAGTGCAGCAGCACTTGAGCTTGTCGAAAAAGCCACCATCTGTGCCGGTAATATGGCCCTCAGAAATTTCATAACCGGTATTCCCCTTGTAAATATCTTCAGGTAAGCGGGGTATAAAAGAATGATCAGCAGGAAGAGTCCCACCGCAACGGTTGTGAAATACTTGCCAAGGGCAATAAAGATATCCGTATCACCTGCAAAATCCACTACAACGCCTGCCAGCAGGGCAAATACGCCATAAGGAGCAAAGAGCATTATCAGCTCTATTATTTTAATTATTATATCGTTCAGCCCGTCGAAGATATACCTCACGGTTTTCACCTTGCTCTGGTCAAGCATAACCATGGCCACGGCAAAAAGGATGGCAAAGAAAATTATCTGCAGCATCTTTGAGTTATCCCCCATGGCACTGATAATATTATCCGGCACAATATCCACAACAAACCTGAGTGGTGATTTGTCCGATGCCTCTGCCAGCAGCTGGCTTTCATCGACGGTACCCTGCCATTTGGCCATATATTCCACTCTCTTCTCTTCAGGGAATGTATCGCCTGGCTTAACAGTGTTCACAAGGAATAATCCGAAAGTAGTGGCAATGAGTGTTGACAGAATATAGTAGGTGATGGTCTTAATGCCTATCCTTGAAAGCTTTGATATATCGGTCAGACTGGAAACACCTTTTACCAGCGATACAAAAATAAGTGGTACTGCTATAAGCTTAAGTAATTTAAGGAAGATGGTGCCCCACGGCTGTATCCAGTCGATGGTAAATTCAGTTAAGCCGGTCCTGCTGGCTATCATACCCCAGACAAGTCCCAGCGCCATACCTATGATGATCTTTGCCCACAGGGGCATACGCTTCCACATAGCTGCTACTTATTTATTCATCTATTTCTTCATATTCTTCTTCAACACCTATCTCGTTCTCGGTGGAGGCCACTATACCTGTCACTGCCGAGTCGCCTGTTACATTGGCCACGGTACGTATCATATCAAGTGGCCTTTCCACACCCATTATCAGTGCCAGTCCCTCTGCCGGTATACCCACCGAACTGAGTACTATCACCAGCATGATCACCGCTCCGCCCGGGACTCCAGGTGCCCCTATAGAGGCCAGTGTTGCAGTAAGTACTATGGTGAGCTGCTGGGTTATATTCAGATCGAGACCAAAAACCTGGGCAATGAATACAGCGGATACGGCCTGGTAGAAGGAAGAGCCGTCCATATTGATCGTTACACCCACGGGCAGGACAAAATTGGCCACTGATCTTGAAACCTTCAGCTTCTGGGTAAGTTGTTTAAGTGTTACCGGCAGTGTTGCCGCACTTGAACTGGTGGAGAAAGCCACCATCTGCACGGGTATAAGGTGCTTATAGAAATCTCTTACCCTGATTTTCGTAAACAGTCGTACATAAAGGGGATATAACCCGAATATCATTATCAGCAACCCGACTATAGTAAGCGCGGCATATTTACCCAGGGCCACGAATAACTGCGCATCGCCTGAAAATTCGGTAATCAGCGCCGACAGCAGCGCAAAAACACCTATGGGGGCAAAGCGCATGACTATGTCAACTATCTTGAGAATTATATCATTCAGGCCGTCAAACAGATCCTTAACCACTCTTACCTTGCCGGCTTCCAGCAGGATCATGGCAATGGAGAATAAGAGTGAAAAGAAGATAACCTGCAGCATATTGGCATTGTCACCGGTAGCCCTGATTACATTATCAGGAACCATATCCTCGAAGAAAGCCAGAGGAGGTCTTTCCTTCACCAGGCCTGCAATATCTTCGGATGCCTCAACATTATTCTCATACTGAAGCTGGAACTCCTGCCTTTTCTCCTGGCTGAATGTATGTCCGGGCTTAACAAGGTTTACCAGCACCAGGCCGAAAATAATGGATATAACCGTTGATGCCAGGTACAGTCCGAGCGTTTTGGCTCCTATCCTCGACAGCTTGGTAATATCTGTAATACTGGTTATCCCTTTTACCAGCGATACGAAGATAAGTGGTACAGCTATCAGTTTAAGCAGTTTGATAAATATTGTACCCCAGGGTTTAACCCAGTCGGCAGTAAAATTCTCCAGTCCTGTGTTCACGGCAATCAATCCCCATATAACACCGAGGATCATGCCGAATATTATCTTAAGCCACAGGGGATATTTTCTTTTTTTGGAATTCATATCATAATTATAGACCAGCCAAACAATTATTCAGTTTAAGATCGCCTAAAAGTAGGAATAATTCTCCACCGTTAAATTACGAAGGGATATTATACAGCATAAAATCTGAAAAAAAACTTATCAGCACTCGCCTCCGCAATTATCATGACTGCCGCAATCGGTACAGCCCTCATCATTCTTTGCGCTCAGCTCTTCCGGACTGGCTTCCCTTACATTGAGTATTTCGCCTGTAAAGTGCAGACCTGTACCGGCCATGGGGTGATTAAAGTCCATTTTCACTGAAGAATCAGTGAGGGAGACCACCGTACCTATAAACCTTCTGCCCTGGGCATCAGCCATCGGAACCTGATTGCCTACCGTAAGCAGCTTGTCATCAATCTTACCATCAACTTCAAAGACCGACATTGGCAGGTCAACAACCAGTTCTTCCCTCTTTTCGCCATATGCCTCATCGGAGCTGAGTTTAAATTCAAACTTATCACCTTCTGAAAGGTTTTCAATATTTGATTCAAAATGAGGAAGCATCTGTCCGGCACCATAAAGAAATTTCAGCGGATTATCGTCGCTTACCTCTTCAACAATGCCGCCCTCACTATCGCCTTCTCTTAATACATACTTAAGAGATACCATTTTGTCCTTCTCAATTACCATAATATTTTACTTGTTTAATTTGGTTATAAAGTTGCCAAAAGTAATGATTAACTGTTAATCTGCCAATAAATTAAGCAGTCAAAAAATTAAAACCAGGAATTATGCATTCATTAATAATATAAAAACCAAACAAAGGTGATCATAGCGGAGGGATCCGTTAAACAGGGTGAGTAAGTTGTTTAATAAAAAAGGTGGATATAAATAAAGGCTCCGGGCTGTTTCAGCAGAGGATTAGGCCCTGAATTGTTTTAACTGAAGGTGATCAGAATATAAAGTCTATCCTTATCTCCGGGTTATCATATATCTGGTATTCTGACTCCGTCAGGCTCCACATAAGCGTAATATTAACAGATGCTCTCCTTCCCAGTAACTGGCTCATACCCAGTCCGGCCAGTGTTGTATGCTCCCAGAAGCGGGAGTCATCATTATAGTTGCTCTTCCAGAAATCAGACCTGAGGCTGAGTGCCTCGTACTCGCCGTGTACATAAAAGCCCATTCTCATACCCAGGGGGATAAACTGGCTCAGATCCTGTATAAACATAAAACGGGCAAAGCTTCTGGCCCCGTATATATCTGTTTTGCCCAGGGGATCCTTATAGTAGCGGTATTTGGGTCCGGCAGCCACAGCCAGCCGGGGAAGGAGCCATATACCCACAACCGGGGAAACCTCTATATTAGCTATAGTACCAAATTGCAGACCGAAGCTACCCCCGTAAAAGATCCTTTCCCGTATAGGCGGATTAGCCTCTTTCTGCGCTTCATACTGTCCGTATGATATCATCCCCGACAGGAAGAGAAAAATAAAAACTGTTACTATACATCTGGCATTATAGGATATATGCATTTTATTTTAATAATGTTTTTGATAAAGCTTCAAAGGACAAAAACTGTGTCAGGAAGGCTTTCCTTTTTACTTATATTCCTTTACCTTCATCCTGTTAGTAAGTGCCATTAAACCACTATGAGACAAGGCTTTCAACTCATCCTCTCCCGGGTAGATTATCACTTCAGCAATAAATCCCACCATCTCCCTTATATAATCTGTATGGGTCTGCTGGTGAGCCATGCCCCCGGTTAATATTATTGCATCAACTTCTCCTTTCATCACGGCTGCACTGGCAGCTATATCTTTCCCCACCTGGTAAGATGATGCCTGCTGCACCAGCCTGGCCTGTTCATCACCTTCTTCTGCTCTCTTACATATCTCCCTGAAATCATTGGTATCGAGGTATGCCACCATACCACCCTTGCCTGTCAGCATCTTCATGATCTCTCCTTCGCCATACTTACCACTGAAACACAGCTGCACCAGCTGTCCGGCAGGCAGTGAACCTGCTCTCTCCGGCGAAAAGGGTCCCTCACCATTAAGGGCATTATTCACATCAAGCACCCTGCCTTTCATATGGGCTCCTACGCTTATACCGCCTCCCATATGGGCAACGATAAGGTTAAGCTCCTCATATTCCCTGTTAACTGAATCTGCATAGGCGCGTGCGACAGCTTTCTGGTTGAGGGCATGGAAGATTGATTTTCGCTGTATCAGGGGGTGTCCGGACAGGCGAGCCACATCATGCATCTCATCCACCACAACAGGATCAACGATAAAAGCCCTTGATCCGGGTATCTCCCGTGCTATATCATCGGCAATCAGTCCACCCAGGTTACTTGCATGTTCACCCCTCTCACCGCTTGCCAGGTCTTTCTTCATCAGCTCATTCACTTCATATATGCCTGATTCTATTGGCTTAAGGAGTCCTCCCCTTCCCACAACAGCCTTAATATCAGAGATCGCGACATCTCTTTTATCCAGCTCTTCCATTATCAGTTTTTTCCTGAAAGAAAACTGTTCACTTATCTTTTTATATTCAGCCAGCTCATCTGAGCTGTGACTGATAGATTCCACAAAAACTATTTCATTATCACGGTAGAGTCCGAACTTTGTTGATGTGGAGCCCGGGTTTACAGCAAGTATCAATTTATCCATACAGTATAAATGTTATGATATTTTTCTGTCATTATCAGCCATCAGGCATGACAGAGCAATGCAATAAAACTTTGATTTTTCACTTTCGCTTCTTGACATAAGCACTACCGGCACTTCTGTCCCCATAAGCATACCGGCCAGCTCTCCTCCTCCGAAAAGCATCAGGCCCTTATAGAAAGGATTGCAGGCTTCCAGTGTGGGGAAAAGCAGTATATCGGCATCACCGTTAACAGGAGTATTCACCCCCTTAATCTTTACACTTTCAGTATCACACGCCAGGAAGATATCCAGTGGTCCGTCCATTATACAGGGACTTATCTGTCCGCGCTCAGCCATCTTGCACATTATGGAATAGTCAACTGAATTCTGAAAATGCTTGCTCATCTTCTCCGATGCACCTATAAGTGCCACCCTGGGTTTTTCTATACCAAATTTACCGGCCATAGCAATGGCATATTCGGCCATGGCCACTTTCTGATCAAGGTCAGGGAAAGGCAATACAGCCGTATCGGTTATAAACAGCAGCTTATGGTAGGCAGGAATGTCCACGGCCGCCACATAGCTTAAAACAGCTTTCGGTTTCATCAGTCCTTTTTCCTTGTCCAGTACAGCCCTGATAAATTTATCGGTACCTATCAGTCCTTTCATCAGTATATCAGCCCCTCCCGATTTAACCAGGGCCACCGTTTCGACTGCTGCAGCCATTTCATTCTTCACATGACGTATGGTAAAAAGACTGCTTTCCAATCCCAGCTTACCACAGGCTTTTTCTATCATTGGCCTGTCGCCATAAAGATACGCTTCAACCATATTTTCCCTTACGGCTTTTTCCACGGCAGAGAGAGTATTCTCATCCTGCGCCCATGTAACGGCCAGTCTGGGTTTAACCTTACTGTTCTTTACAATATCCGCCAGTTGTTCAAGTGATTGTATCATACAGGAAATTATTATGCCGAGGCAGCAGCAAGCAGTATGCTGTCATATTTAGCCTGTTCACTGTCTGACCGCGAGGTAAGCACTATCGGCACCGATGCACCTAATATTATTGAGGCAACCTTAGCCCTGGCAAAGAAAACCATTGATTTATACAGCACATTACCAACCTCAATATCAGGCATTAACAGCAAGTCTGTATCACCTGCCACCTCAGACCGTATGCCTTTATGAATAGCAGATTCAAGGCTTATTGCATTATCAAAAGCCAGTGGTCCATCAATAATACAGTTTTTTATCTGGTCGCGCTGGTTCATCTTGGAAAGGAGTGCGGCATCCATGGTTGCCTTCATACTTTCATTAACCATCTCAACAGCTCCCAGCACAGCAACTTTGGGTTTCTCAACACCCAGCATATTCAGGCACCGGACAGAATTATTAACAATTGATATCTTATCCTTCAGGCTGGGTTCTATATTCATAGCCACATCGGTTAATGCAATAAGCTTATGATATGTATCAACCTCAAAGATAGCGATATGGGAGAGAAGGTTGCCTGTTCTCAGTCCCCAATCCTTATTAAGCACATGTTTAAGCAGGATGGAAGTACCTATCTTACCTTTCATCAGTACATCGGCTTTGCCGCTGCTTGCTATCTTTACAGCTATCTCAGAAGTTTTTTCTATTGAGCTCTCATTTATTATCTCTATCCCCTTGATATCATATTTTCCTTCTGCAGCTATTCTTCTTATCTCTTTTTCATCACCTATCAGCACAGGCTGGATAATCTTATCATTATAGGCCTTAAGCACAGCTCCAAGCGATTGAGAGTCGTGGGCAGCAGCCAGTACCAGCCGCTTGGCTTTCTTGTTTTCAAGCAGTTTTTTTAGTTCACTTAACTTTTTCAGGGTCATGGTTCAATGGGTTTATTTCTATAATTACTTACCGGTTGTTATCTCTTTTGTATCGGATGCAATAACAAACTCTTCATCTGTAGTCACAGTCATTACCGTCACCTTTGACGAAGGCCGGGAGATAATAAGATCTTTTCCCTTTTTATTATGATTGACCTCCATGTCAAATTCAAGTCCCAGATATTCCATATCCGAACATATCATCTTCCTCAGGTTAAAATCATTTTCTCCCACTCCACCCGTAAAAACAAGCACATCCAGGCCGTTCAATGCAGCAACATATGATCCGATAAATTTCTTGACTTTATATGCATACATATTAAGTGCCAGTATGGCTCTTTCATTGCCATCATTGGCCGCCATCTCAAGATCACGCATATCAGATGAGAGTCCGGTTATACCAAGCACACCACTCTCCTTATTTATCATATCACTCACATTCTGTACGTTAAAATGCTCTTTATCTGCAATATATATAAGTACACCGGGATCAACCTCACCCGAGCGCGTTCCCATTATCAATCCGTCAACAGGGGTAAAACCCATGGATGTGTCAATAGAATTGCCCCTGTCAATAGCAGCAACTGAAGCACCGTTACCGAGATGACAGGTAATAATCTTAAGATCATTAATGTCTTTATCCAGCATCCCTGCAGCTTTCAGGGCAACAAATTTATGGCTTGTGCCGTGAAACCCGTATTTCCGTACCCTGTATTTCTCATAGTATTCGTAGGGAAGGGCATACATATATGCATAATCGGGAATGGTCTGGTGGAAAGAAGTATCGAATACAGCAACCTGTGGCACGCCCGGAACTAGTTTCTCCACCGAAAGTATACCCTTAAGGTTGGCAGGGTTATGCAAGGGAGCAAGTTCGCAACACATCTCAATATCTTTCTTTACTTTGCTGTCTATCAAAACACTGCTGGTAAAATTTTCGCCACCATGTGCAACCCTGTGGCCCACTGCAGCTATATCCCTGACATCGTCTATAACACCATATTCCTTATGTGTGAGGGCATCAATAACAAGGTTAATGCCTATTGTATGATCCGGTATACTTGTAATGATCTTATGAGCTTCTTTACCCAGTGGTTTGTGGCTCAGTATGCTGTCACTAATTCCTATGCGTTCAACAAGACCTTTAGCTTTTACTTCAGCGCCGTTTTCCAGGTCAAAGACCTTATATTTTATTGATGAGCTGCCACAATTGAGGACGAGGATTACCATATTCTTTTTTTTATTTAATGTATTTATTTCAGTTAACAAGATAATAATTTAGCTTAATGATGGGGTAATAAATATCCCCTTTTAATTCTCCTTTTCAACAGATTGAGTGGCTGTTATGGCCACCAGGTTAACAATATCACTTACCGAGCAGCCCCTGGAGAGGTCATTTATAGGAGCGGCCATGCCCTGCAGTATGGGGCCTACAGCTTCTGTATTTCCCAGCCTCTGGACAAGCTTATAGGCGATATTACCAACATCAAGGGAGGGGAATACCAGCACGTTTGCTTTACCTGCAATAGGGCTGTCAGGAGCTTTTTTCTTTCCTATGGCTTCTATCAGTGCGGCATCAGCCTGCATTTCACCGTCAATCTTTAAACCCGGGGCCATCTCCCTGGCCATAGCCGTGGCATTCACCACCTTGTCCACCATTTCATGTTTTGCACTGCCCTTTGTACTGAAACTGAGCATGGCCACCCTGGGATCCATGCCAATTATTGATTCCGTGGTCTGTGCCGTAGCAACTGCTATTTCAGCAAGCTCCCTGTCTGTAGGATCAGGGTGCACCGCACAGTCAGCAAACACCATCACC
>JAWLFR010000088.1:0-9389 GCA_041685495.1 Bacteroidales bacterium | reverse complement strand
GTTGAAAAATTGATCCTGTATCTCCAGCTGGCCGGCATATCCATAGCAGGCCCCCCTCTCAGCATGGTTGTGGAGCTGGTAAGCCATCCAAAGCCACCGCCTGTACCTGCGTTCCAGAAATTCTTAAACCCGGCATTAACATTCCATTCATAGCCAACCTGCCGGAGATTGCCTCCGAAGTCGTGAACCATATAACCATTATTATTAAGGCTCATTCTTCTGAAGATACTGAAGGGCTCGGTAAAATTGTAACCTGTCCACAGCACATTAAGCACCTGGTCAGCCTCTCTCTGGTATCCCATATCGTTTATTTCGAGTCCGGGACTTTTCCAGTTTGACATCAGCAGGAAGTTCCATTTGCCGCCTATCTTACCTGCCTCCAGCTTACCGCCGAAACCTGTCAGGCTTGTCCTGTTCGTGTCAAGCTCAACATGGTCTGCATCAGGCTTCTGGTAATACCTTGCCGATGACATCTGTGTGCGGGTGATAGCCTCTGTTGTTCCTTCCACATGGCTCATGTACATGCTGGTGCTCAGCATATAATTCCTGTCTTTGAAGAACTGAGTAAAATCGAAACCTCCTGTTGTGGCATTTTTATGAAGGTAGTCCATTCCTGTACCATCCAGTTTACGTATTGTACTTGTTACGGCTCCCCCGACAATGGTGTTGCCCTTATTGAAGTCTTTCTGTACCCTTGCCAGCGAGTAGTTGGTCAGGGGTTCAATTGTTTCCGTGGATCTCTGTCCGGCGCTGTCAATCTCTGCCTTTACCTCTGCTGTTAAGCTTTCCATAAATCCTACCGATACCCCGTTCTTTGTTTTTCCTGTCAGCTTTGCTGCTCCAAGTATATTTGTAAACGCAGGTGTATCTGCATATTCATTCTCATCTGTGGATGGATATCTATGCGGTCTTCTTCCTATACGTCTTGAATAGAAGAGGTTGTCATTGCCCACATCGCCATCGCCCAGGCCGACATTAAAATTGGTGATACTGCTGCCCTCAATAAAGAAAGGTCTTTTTTCTTCGAAGAATGTCTCAAAAGCGCTGAGGTTTACTTCAGAGGGGTCTGCTTCAACCTGGCCGAAGTCAGGCAGTATGGTAAGGTCAAGGGTCAGGTTATTGGTTACGCCAATCTTGGCATCCAGACCAGCTTTCAGCTTATAATCGTTGCCTGTTCTGAAAGGATTCCCTTCCTCAGGCTCGTATGTATTATAGGATGCCACACCGTAGGGCATTATATCCAGCTGTTTGCGAGGCTCCACATTCTGCAGTCCACCCAGTTCACCTGCCAGGTGCACCATGCCCGGGGCATCACGGGGGATGGCCGGCCACAGGCTCATCTCGTTATGCCTGAATATTTGCCTTGCCACTATCATTCCCCACACTTCATCCGAGTTTTTCTGAAACCTCAGCTGGGTGAAGGGTATCTTCATCTCTGCTGCCCAGCCCCATTCATGTATGCTTGTTTTTGCCTGCCAGATGGGGTCCCATGTAAAGTCTTCATTCTGCCCGTTGTTTGACATTATCCAGTCTGCTCTGACACCGGCAGAGCTCACTCCGAAGATAAACATGGTACGCAGGTCGTGGTAACTGTCCAGTCCGATAAACACCATATCACCATCTGCATTATCCCTGCGGCTCATCCTGTTGGTTATACTGTCGGGTGATGAGTCAAAAGCTTTTATTGCAACATAGAGGAATGCATCATCGTAGCAGATCTTAAATTCAGTAGGCTGGGAGGGTGACCTGTTCTCATAGGGCTCATGCTGGATGAGCCCGGTTTCCCAGTTATTTAGCATCCATGCCTGGTCATCGAGATTGCCGTTTATCACCGGTGCGCTCTCTGTCCGGTGGGCTTCATAAAATTTTTTCTTCTTATCCTGGGCGTTGGTGTTAGAGGTCAATCCTGCCAGGATAATGAGCATTATTATCAGGGTCTTCATTCAGGGTATTTTAGCTTTGTTTAAATTAAAGACGATCAAAAGCCCTGATTGTTGCAATAATAATAAAATTTCCGGTATTGTAATTTATTTAAGGAACAATGCCACAGCTGAGACCACAGTTGTTATAATAACAAAATAGCGGTAGATTTTTTCCGGGAATAATTTCACCATGTATATACCGGCAATGATGCCGGTGGCTATTGCCGGCAGTGCAGACAGGCTGTAACTGAATTAGGAAGAGGCTGTCTTTCTGAGACAGCCTCCACATTATAAAATCTCCTGGTAATACTCTCTTACCTCAGCCCGAACCTGTAGGATAGTTTAAGGAGGAATACATTATATGGTTTTTCTTCGCCGAAGAGAGTATTGATATTATCCTGCAGCACAAATTCCCCTGTTGGTACATATGCATCTCTTGTCTGCGACCATACGGCATACATTGTTGAGCCCGGAGCAAACTCCCATCTGAGTACCAGGTTCGAAAGGAACTCATCAAAGTTAAAGCTTGGATCGCCAAAAGAATAGTCGGTGTTTCCATCAGCATCTTCATCGATAAAATATGTATTTTCCACTTTCTTTATCTCATCACCGCTGAATACATGCTGGCGCTCATCATATGCACCGGCCATGGAGTTTGTTATCTTTTTATAGCCTGAATAGTCTGCTGCCGCAAAGAAGGGCTGTCCCCAGTACTGTATTGTCAGATCAGGGGTGATATTATAGTTTATGCGCAGTGACATGCTCAGCACGTTCTGTGCCAGGTCTGCAAAGATATAAGCTGTCTCGCCCTCTTCATTTTGCAGATCATCAACATATTGCAATTCTGTCAATACTGAGGTATAGGAAGGGGTGAGGCTTATTCTCAAAGTATTAACCGGGCGGTAAGATATGAAAAGAGTTGCTGATCTGCGCTTCATATAATCATCCCTTCCCCAGAAATGGTTGCCGCTCAAGCTCAGCCGCAGTTTTTTCCTGTTATCTGAGTTAAGGTTATAATACATTCCTTTTCCACCCTGTGTCCTCATATTGGGGCCTCCCCTGAGCATGGTTGTTGATACGCCCCTGCTGTTATAGTTTAGTCCCACCGAGGCATTCCAGAAGTTCTTGAACTGTGTGTATACAGACATATTTCCGCCATGCTGTTTAAAGTTAAAGCCATAGTCCCACATTGTATACAGGTTGCCGTTAAATCTTATTCTGCGGTATATCCCCTTTGGTTTGTTAATGTTATAAGCTGACCAGAGTGAGTGCATCATATCATCTGCCGCCCTGAGGTATCCCAGGTCGTTAATTTCGAATCCGGGCGACTTGAATGTTGAGAAGAACATAAAGTTCCAGTTACCACCTATCTTTCCGAACTCCACCTTACCCCCTGTACCGCTCAGACTTGTCCTGGAAGGGTCATAATCCATATGTGTGGCATCCGGACGCTGCATGAGGTGTCTGGCCGAGGTCTGTGTTGCACTGATAGCCTCCTGTGATCCTTCAACCTGACTGAAGGCCGTATTGATAGCCAGCTTCCAGTTTTTATCATTGAAGTGCTGTGTAAAATCCAGTCCGCCCGTCAGTGCAGAGCTGTGAAGGTAATTAAGGGGTGAGCTTTCGAGGTCTTCCACTGCTTCAAGATTGCGGTAGGTATGTGTAAGCATACCTCCTATCATTGTATTGCCCTTATTGAAATCTTTCTGCACCCTGCCAATAAAGTAGTTTGTTAGTGGCTCAACCTCCTGTGTTGTTCTGTTTCCGGCACTGTCTATCCTGGCGTAGGTTCTTGGTGTTACTGTCTCAATAACACCTATTGACAGTCCGTCCTTTGATTTACCTGTCAGTTTTGCCGCCCCCAGTATGCGCACATTTCTTGGTGTTTTGGAGTATTCGCCGTTTTCGAGGCGTGCGTATCCTGCCGGACTCCCACCTATCCTGCGTGAGTAGAAAAGATTATCATTACCCATCTCTCCGTCTCCTATGCCTACTTTGAGGCTGGTGATATTATTACCTTCTATGAAGAATGGTCTTTTCTCCCTGAAGAAGGATTCATAGGCCGTGAGGTTGACCTGTGATGGGTCTGCCTCCACCTGTCCGAAGTCGGGGTTAACAGTAAAATCCAGTGTAAGGTTATTTGTCAGTCCCAGCTTACCGTCAAGTCCCGCATTGGGAATAAAGTCGCTGCCACTGAGGAAGGGATTGCCTTCCTGCGCCTTATAGTTCTCATAGCTTGCCACCGCATATGGCATCAGGTCAAAGGTTTTTTTAGGTTCAATACCATCGAGGCCATCCAGTTCACCGTAATTATGTACCAGTCCGGATGCATTCCTGGCTATTGGCTGCCAGAAGCTCATCTCGGACTCCCTGTAGTTGAGTCTGAATATTTCCACACCCCATACTTCATCTGTATTTTTCTCAAAGCGCAGCTGCGTAAGGGGTATTTTCATCTCGGCAAACCAGCCCCATTCGTGGATTGCTGACTTAACATGCCATATGGGATCCCAGCTGGGGTCTTCCACCTGGCCGTCATTGATGTGCATAAGGTCCATCTTAACACCGGTGGAGCTTACTATAAAGGTAAAGCCGGTCCTGAGGTCGTGGTAACTGTCAAAGGACAGTCCCACATAATCACCGTCAATCTCGTCACGGCGTGTCATCCTGTTAATAATGCTGTCGGGTGCTGAGTCGTAAGCTTTAATGGCGACATAGATATAGTTATCGTCATATAGTATTTTAAACTCGGTGGGCTGTGTTGGTTTTTCACCCTCATATGGTTCAAACTGGGTGAAACCGGATCCCCATTTGCCGGTGTTCCACTCATTCTCATCAAGCTGCCCGTTTATAAGGGGAGCCTTATCTGTCCGGGTGGTATTATACACCCTTTTTTGTGTTTCCTGGCTGAAGCTGTTAAAGCTTAAAAGAGCCAGTAAGAGACAGGTGATTGCAAAAGTTTTCATGTCAAATTCTATGTTTAGCAAAATGACGATGAAATTTTTTAAACATTGCAGGTCGATAAAAAAATATTTTATTAGTAAATTGTAAGATCCACAAAACCAGATATATGAGAAGGGTTAAAATTTATTTGCCACCTTCCTGGCAGGCCGGTTCGAAAAAAATGGATATAAATCAGGGTTTATGGGGCCTGTTTAATCCGGCAAAAGATGTACTATATCAGCCGGCAAAATGGGTCTTTTTTAATCCGGCAAAAGGGAGCTTTTTTCAGCCGGCAAAAAGGATCTGTCTCATCCGGTAAAGGAGGGGAATCAAACTGAGGTTTTAATCATCGTATAGGCTGAGGAACTCATACGTGTTTCCGTGGTGTTTGAGGAATCTGATAAAATCTTTGCTTGGGATTATAAGGGAGGCTGTATTATCGTTGGGGTGAAACGAAAGATTATCAAAGTCAAGCAGCTTTTTGTCAATGAAAAGGTGTACATGCTTCTCGCTGTCGTTTATCAGTCCGAATGGTGACACCGACCCTGGTTTGAGGCCAAGGTATTTCATCAGCCTTTTTTCGGAAGCAAATGTCAGCTTGCCCTGTTTAAGGCGGGACTCCAGGTCTTTCATATTAAGCTTACGAAGGTGTTCAAGTATCACCAGGTAATGTTTATTGCCTTTATGGTTACGCAGGAATATATTCTTACATCTTCCTGCATCATAGTCTTTCCAGTATTTGCTTGCTTCTTCTATTGTATTTACCGGTGGGTGTTCACGGTAATGATATTGTATATTCAGTTCCTCAAGCAGCCTGTAAAGTTCTTTCTGCCCTCTCATAATTTGTCCAAACCTCCCTTATTTGTTCACTGTTTATGCAAATATGCAATTTTCAAGCATATAATTCAATAATTATTCATCAAACAGGCTGCCTCCTTTTTGTTGCTCTGTATATCCATGGTCTTCAAGGAGATTGTCTTTTTCCGAGGCTTCCACTGCCAGGCGGTCGCATCGCTCATTACCCTCAATACCGCTGTGTCCGGCCACCCATTTTATTTCGACATTATGCATACGGTAAACTTTCAGGAAGCGTTTCCAGAGGTCGCTGTTTTTCTTTTTACGGAAGGCTTTTCTTTCCCATTCAAATACCCAGCCTTTATTGACGGCATCGGCAATATATTTTGAGTCGGTATAGATAACTACATCTGAATTTTTGTTTTTAAGCCTTTCCAGCCCGGTGATGACAGCCAGCAGCTCCATCCTGTTATTTGTTGTAAGCCTGTATCCTTCCGACAGTTCTTTCTTGTACCTGTCTGTCTGAAGCACAACGCCATAGCCCCCCGGACCGGGATTCCCTTTTGCAGCGCCATCAGTGAAGATTGTTATTTTCTGTTTCATCCTGTTACTGAACGGGTAATGTTATACCGGTGTTTGTCATAAACAGTTTTACGGCTATAGCCAGCAGGATGATGCCGAATACTTTACGTAGTATATGTACACCTGCAGGTCCGAGTATTCTTTCAACCATTGATGTCATCCTGAGCACCAGGAACACAACTGCCATGTTCAGTACCAGGGCTATAAGGATATTAACCGGGGCATATTCTGCTTTGAGCGATAGCAGTGTTGTAATGGATCCTGCACCGGCAATCAGCGGGAATGCTATAGGCACCACTGTTCCGCCGCCCGGTGAGTCGTGTTTAAATAGCTCTATTCCCATAACCATCTCGAGGCCGAGCAATAAAATAACTATTGAGCCTGCTATTGCAAATGATGATATATCAACACCGAAGAGTGCCAGCAGCGGTTCACCGGCAAAGAAGAACATGATAAAGATTGTAAATGCCACCAGGGATGCTTTAGCTGCCCCCACCTCTCCGCTTTTTCTTTTTATATCAACAATGATGGGCACCGAGCCGATGATGTCGATAACTGCAAAAAGTACCATAAAGGCTGCCACGGTTTCTTTCAGGCTGATATTATCCAGAAGGATCATGTTTATTTACTTATTTTCATGCAAAGATAAGCGAGGAAAGAAGAAAGACGAAAGGCAAAAGATAAATATCTTCTGTCTTTCGCCTTTCAGCCTCTTGTTTTTTTATTGTGTCTTTTCTGTTACTCGCGTATATCCATTTCTTCCACCAGGTGTCCTGCTCCTGCATAGATATCCATAACCCAGAGCACATAGCGTATATCCACGCTTATGCATCTCTGAAGTTCCGGTTCAAATGCCACATCTCCGCTCATTGCCTCCCAGTTACCGTCAAAGGCCAGTCCTATCAGTTCACCTTTGCCGTTGATAACCGGGCTGCCCGAGTTACCTCCTGTAATATCAGTATTGGTAAGGAAGCATATTGGCATATAACCGGCCGGGTCGGCATATCTTCCGAATTTCTTCTCATTATACAACTGAATGTAATCATCCGGAAGGTCATATTCATAGTCACCGGGTATATATTTTTCCATAACTCCATCCATGGTGGTGTAATACTTATATATCACAGCATCTTTTGGCTGGTATGGGAGAACAGTGCCATAGGTAAGTCTCATGGTAAAGTTGGCATCAGGGTATTCTACCAGTGTGGGATCCATCTCCCTGAGTCCGGCTATATACAGACGTCTTCCCTTGCTGAGGTCAGAAGAGAATTTGCCGCTGCGCTGCATAAGGTCGCGATACACCATTATCACATCCATCCCGTTCTTGAGGGCGGGGTCTGTTTCCAGCGTTTCTGCATCCGGACTGTCAAGGAAGCTCATCAGTCTGTCACGGCTGGTAAAGATTGAATTATCGAACAGATAGTCGACATAGCTTTCAATGTCACCGTTGAACTGCTTATCTAGCTGGGTAACGAAATCGGGCCAGTACTGTGGGTCAATATCTTCCTTGAAGACTTTAATCATTGCTGTTGTAGCCTTTTTGTCGGTTGGGGCATTATAGTCTTTGTAAAAACCATCAGCCCTCTCTTTTAGTCCTTCTATGGCTTCTATTACAGCTTCGTCATCATCACCTGACAGTGCAGCCAGCAATCCCTGTGCCGACCGCGCCATACCCGGCAGCTCAGAACCCATCAGCAGGCATTCCTGCAGGTACTGTTGTGCATTATTATATTCTGCCCTGCTTTCAATAGCGTTTTTTATCATGTTAAGGGCATCGCCATATTTTTCTTTTCTTTTATTTCTCTTATTCACCCATTCGGTAAACCTTTTTTCTGTATTCTCCTTTTTGGATTTGATTTTCAGTCTTTCAAGACCTTCCTTTTGCCCGATAGAGAATTTCCAGTAGTTGGATGATCCTGAATATTTGGATGCATACTGTATATTAACTTTTGGGTCTGCCATCATATCGGCCATAAGTATTTCCTGCCTGATACCACGTATCTTTATCCTGTTGGGATGTGTGATAGACAGTACTTCATCAACGCCATAGGAGGTCATATACCTCTGTGTGCCACCGGGATAGCCCATTACCATGGCAAAGTCGTTTTCCTCGACCCCTTTAATTGATACCGGCAGGTGGTGCCTGGGTTTAAGTGGAATATTCTCTTCGGAATATTCGGTCGGGTTGCCATCCGGACTCATATACACGCGGAACACACTGAAGTCGCCTGTATGGCGGGGCCATTCCCAGTTATCGCTGTCATGTCCGTATTTACCTATTGATGAAGGGGGTGCACCCACCAGCCTTACATCACTATACCTTTCATATACAAGCAGGTAATAGTTATTGCCACCAAAGAAGGAACTGACACTGGCATTATAATTATTACCTTCGGTAGCTTCATCTGCTATTTCACCCCTTACCGAATTTATTGTTTCAGATCTTTCACTTTCTGACATGCCGTCTGTCACATTACTGAGTACACGGTCTGTTACATCTTCAATCCTCACCAGGAATGTAGCGCTCAGCCCGGGATTGGGTAGTTCTTCCTGTTTTGACATAGCCCAGAACCCGTCCTTCAGGTAATCGTGCTCAACGCTGCTGTGTGACTGGATCTGTCCGTATCCGCAGTGATGGTTTGTCAGCAGCAGGCCTTGCGACGAAACTATTTCAGCGGTACAGCCACCGCCAAAAATAACAATGGCATCTTTTATTGACGACTGGTTGATGCTGTAGATATCTTCTGCACTGAGTTCCAGTCCCATCTCAGTCATCGTGCCCATATTAAGCTGTTCGAGCAGTGGCAGCAGCCACATACCTTCGTCAGCCCTGACGCTCATATTAAAGCTGACAATAAGGGCAATTAAAATTGACAATAATCTTTTCATGAAATTAATTTTTTATTGAGTTAAGTGTTCTATTGAGTCTTCAAATATAGTGATTTTATATATTAATTATTGAAGCTCTTTTTCCCCGAATAAATCAAGCTGCGAATCGCCGTGCCTGAAAGTTTTACGGTGGTAGGGACTGAGGCCGTATTTTTCTATAGCCCTTTTATGTTCAGGAGTGCCATAGCCCTTATTTGTTATCCATCCGTACTGCGGGTATTCCTCATGCAGTTTTATCATATACTCATCGCGGTATGTTTT
>JAWLFR010000087.1:0-9512 GCA_041685495.1 Bacteroidales bacterium | reverse complement strand
CCCTTCAGTATTATTTTAGCCGCTTTTTCAGGACTAATGCCCCGGGCCTGTCCGGGATCCATCCTGCCATGTTCTTTACCTGTAGCGGTCAGTGCATTAAGTGATATATTGGTATTTACCCTGCCCGGTATTATAACAGAAGCTCTCACTCCTTTATGCCTGTTCTCCAGGTGCAGTGTTTCAAAGAAACCATGCAGCGCCTGCTTCGAGGCTGAGTAAGCAGAGCGCAGGGGGAAGCCAAAGCGGCCCGATATGCTGCTTGTGGCCATGATATGTCCTGAACCCTGTTTAATCATATATGGCAGCACGGCCTTACTCAGGCTTATAGTTCCGAAATAATTAATATCCATTATCTTCTTATCCAGCCACAGGGGTGTTTCCGTTATCAGTGCCCTCTGGCTCACCCCTCCAAGGTTGATAAGCACATCAATACGCCCGTGCTTTTGGAGCTGGCCGGCAGCCGTCTTTTCCAGGGCTTCTGTATCGGCAAGGTCAAAAATTACAGTGCTCAGTCTTTCTTTATTTTCACTGCACCGGTTCTTTACCTTTTCCATCTCGTCAGCCTTGTTTGATGAAGCAATTACTGTTGCTTCACGCCTGAGAAGCTCATAGACAAGGGCTTCCCCAATACCTGATGAGGCGCCGGTAACCCAGAATATCCTGTTCCTGTATATTTTCATGGTCGTTTCAGATATTTATCCTGCTGATATTCTCTTTATGTTCCTTTCACATGTCTATCCTGCTTATGTCATCCAGCAGCCTGTGGTATTCTTCCCTGAGCATTCTGTAGTCACTGTTTTTCCTGTTAATATATTTTCTTACCCTTATCCTCTCAAACAGTTTTTGCCAGATAAGGGTGTAATTCCATGCAAAAATACCGGAGGGTATTATCAGCAATACTGTAATCAGTGCCATCCACCATGAGGGTATTAAGACAAATGCAATAAGGGCATATACCGGCAGAAATATTATTCCCAGAACGAGTGATATAACATAGCGTATTGATCCGTGGAACATAACATCCTTTATATTTTTCAAAGGCAGTTTGGGTATGCGGTAAAACATATAGTTAAGTATCCATCCTGCTATAAACAGAGGAGATAGTGCTGCCAGTCCGGCTACGGCCAGTATGTGCAGTAAAAAACTTGGTTTTTTGCGGTTAAGATGGTAATAGCCCAGGTTAAGCTTTTCCGCCAGTTTTTTTATGCGGAGGCTGCGCCTGCATATATTTTTATACTGTTCCGGGTCTTTATCCTGTAATGACTCCATCTGCTCTATCAGCTTCTTATCCCTTCTTACCTTGGGTTCATCCCTGTCTGTGCTGTATTTGCCGTTTACTATCTCCCTCAGTTCGTCAAGTGCTTCATAGTCCTCGACTGAACTGATATGGACCATGTATTTTTTGAGCTCGGTTGACAGCCTTTCCTTAAAGCTGTTATAGGCTGCCTGGGGGTTCTCTTCATATATTTCCCTGTATTCGGATACATCAATCGGTTTACCGTATATGACTGTCAGCACCGACCTGAAGCGGTGGTAATCAGAAAAATCGAGCCCTACAGGTATGATCTTCAATCCCATCTTAAAGTCTTCCGCATCTTCCGTTTGCAGTGCTATCCTGAATATACCTTTCTTAAGCTGTCTCAACCTCCTGTAGCCGGCATGATTACCTTCCGGCAGGATCACCAGGTGCTTGTTGCTTTTAAGCACATCGATGGTTTTTAAGAAGATATCACTGTTATGCCTGAGGTTTTCAAAACCGTCTCTTATACGGTACACCGGCAGTATCTTAAGGAAGTAGAGTATGGAGGCAATAAATTTCTTTTTGAAGATATCGGCTCTTGCCAGGAATATCTGCTGGCTGTTTGTGGAACAGGCAATGGCCAGGGCGTCCATCAGGGCATTCTGGTGGTTGGGTGCTATAATCTTTGGGAAGTCGCCTTTCAGGTTTTCCTTTCCTATTATAATTATTTTCCTGTACTGAATATGGTTATGCCATAGCTTGGCAATCATCTTAAGAATTGCATAACCGACGGATGTTTTTTCAATATTTTTTTTACCCATACCCCTGAGCTTACGTTTTGCAGCCTTCAACTAAAGTCTGCAGGCATGAAGGCTGTCAAAATAACAAGCATTCATGTACACAAAAATATAAATACAAACTGGTTTCTTAAAATCCTTTCATCTTATCCAGGTCACGCCTTTCTTTTTTTGTTGGCCGCCCTGTTCCCCTGTACCTGTAACCGGTAGCTGTTTTCTCTTTCAAATCCAGTTTAAGTTTTTCTTTTTCAGGTGTCAGATCCTCAATATAATCACTGACCAGTTTTGCAGGCAGCCTGGATGCAGGCAGCTCTTTCACCCTGTAGGAGTATATTGCCGGGGGCTTTCTAAGCTGTATTACCTCTTCTTTACTGACCGTTCTTGATGATTTAACCGGTATATCGTTTATTATCACCCTTCCTTTCCTGCATGCTTCGCTTGCTATACTTCTTGTTTTGTATATTCTTACCGCCCACAGGAATTTATCAATCCTCAGATCTTTTACTGTCTTTTTCATCATTGACAGATGATTTTGCCTTCTTATTATATCTTGTCATTGTCAGTTCTATACCTATAGTGCCAAAAGACTTTATCATTTCAATGGCCAGATCAAGCCTCTTGTCCAGTATTTTTTCCTCTTCTTCTGTCAGAGCCCCCAGCACATAATCAACCTGTCTGCCCCTTGAGAAGTCGCTGCCAATACCAAAGCGCAGCCTTGCGTAATTACCATGACCAAGGATAGAGTTTATATGCGCCAGTCCGTTATGCCCACCGTCGCCACCGCCTGACCTCAATCTCATCGAGCCAAAGGGTATGGATATGTCATCCACAACTACAAGCAGTTTATCGGTGGGTATCTTTTCTTTTTTGAGCCAGTAATTAACTGCATTGCCGCTCCTGTTAACGAAAGTAGAAGGTTTCAGCAGTATGAATGTTCGTCCCCTGTGTTTAAGGGAAGCCACGGAGCCGTAACGCCTGTCTGTAAAAATAATACCGGATGCCCGGGCCCAGGCATCCAGTATGGTAAATCCGATATTATGGCGTGTATTCCTGTACTCCTCACCAATATTACCCAATCCTGTAATTAAATATTTCAAGGTATGGGGACTTTGAGGTTAATAATCCTGCTATTTGCTTTCGCTCTCTGCCTGTTCCTCTTTGGCTTCTGCGCTCTCTCCTCCTTCTTCTCCCTCTGCTTCTTCACCTTCTTCTGTCTCTTCTTCTTCAACATCTTCAGGTATCTCCATTCCTTTCATAGCAAGACGTGAGGAGATAACTGCAACAACCATAGCCCTTGGAGGGTCAAGTATTTCAATGCCGTCAAAGCTTAGCTCTTCAACCTGTATTGTCTGTCCTATGTCGAGGTTACTGATGTCAATATCCAGCTTGTCGGGCAGTACATCGGCCAGTCCCCTGATGGTAAGTCTTCTTCTTTTAAGCCTCAGTTTTCCACCTGCTTTCAGTCCTACCGAATCGCCAGTAAGGTTAACAGGTACTATGATTGTGACAGGCCTGTCATCGAATACTTCAATAAAATCAATATGTATGATTTTATCCGTTACGGGGTGGAACTGTATATCCTTTAATACAGCCTTGCGCTTTTCCCCGTCAATATTGATAGTGACAATATATACATTGGGTGTGTATACCAGTTCAATGAAGCTGTTTTCTTCCGCATAAAAATGTAATATTTCTTCACCTCCATACATAACGCATGGTACATTTCCCTGCTTCCTTAGTCTTTTTGTTTCGCTTTTTCCGGTTTGTTTCCTGGAGTGGGCGTTAATTTCGAGAGTTCTCATCTGTCTTCTTTTGTTGTGTTACTCAAGATCATAGTATAATGATCTCCCATCACACGTTTGACAATAAAATAAGTAAATTTTCGGCCTGCAAATATAGGATAATTACTCTTAAAAAACAAAGCCTGTACTGATTGACTCATTGTGGTATACAGAATCTATTGTTTCAGCAAAAAGCTTGGCCACTGAAAGCACTTCTATTTTCTGTGATTTTTTCACATTGGGTATTGAATCTGTTACAACAAGTTTCTCTATGGGTGATTTTTCAATTCTCTCATAGGCCGGACCTGACAATACAGGATGTGTTGCAAAGGCATGAATGCTTCTGGCACCGTTATCCTTTATTATTTGTGCTGCCAGTGTCATGGTACCTGCAGTATCTACCATATCATCTATAATGATCACATTCCTGTCCTTTACTTCTCCTATAATTGATATTTCCTCAACCACATTGGGTTTTTTCCTGAGCTTATAGCTGAGCACCATTTCTGATTTCAGGTGCCGTGAGTATGCATTTGCTCTCTTTGAACCACCCATGTCGGGTGCCGATATCGTCAGGTTGTCCAGGTTCATTTCCTTAATATAATTAGCGAACAGGAATGAGGCATAGAGGTGGTCTACCGGTACACTGAAGAAGCCCTGTATCTGGTCAGCGTGAAGGTCCAGTGTCATAACCCTGTCAACACCTGCCGATTCCAGCAGGTCGGCAACAAGTTTTGCACCTATCGATACCCTGGGCCTGTCTTTCCTGTCCTGGCGGGCAAGCCCGAAATAGGGTATTACGGCAATAACCTTGTAGGCGGAAGCCCTTTTGGCTGCATCAATCATCAGCAGCAGTTCCATGAGGTTATCAGCAGGAGGGAAGGTTGATTGTACGATGAATACGGAGCAGCCTCTCACTGATTCATCTATGCGTGGCTGGAACTCACCGTCGCTAAACTCGGTTACACTGCTTTCACCAAGCCTTACACCCAGGTGTCCGGCAATATTCTCAGCTA
This sequence comes from Bacteroidales bacterium, assembly GCA_041685495.1. Taxonomy (GTDB): domain Bacteria; phylum Bacteroidota; class Bacteroidia; order Bacteroidales; family VadinHA17; genus UBA9300. The sequence continues at coordinate 4,678 of JAWLFR010000087.1, read as the reverse complement.
TATAGCGTGAACCACGGCAGGAGAATATCTTCAAAGGAGATTTTCCGTTCATTTTTGAGGGTTTGCGGTTTTAATAAAAAGGTATTATGATATCTGCAAAACTACAAAATTCATAATAACCTCAGGGCTGCTTTTAAAAAAAAGTTAATGTTTCTTCAATATATGCGAGTATGTCCTCGCGGCCTTCTTTTGTAATGCTTGAACTGGTAAATGTGGGAGGCAGGCTTTCCCAGCTGTCAAGCATGCGCTTATCATGCCTGGCAATATTGCTTTTAAGCCTGTTGCTGCTTATCTTATCCGATTTAGTGAATACCCGGGCAAAAGGCACCCCGTTATGTGCCAGGTACTCCATAAAATCATAATCCGATTTAATGGGTTCATGGCGTGAGTCTATAAGCACAAAGAGTGAGACCAGGTTATCCCTCTTTCTGATATAGTCTGCAGTGAACTGAGACCATTGCTTACGGTTTGTTTTTGATGTTTTGGCATAACCGTAGCCGGGCAGGTCGGCAAGGTACCAGCTGTCATTGATAATAAAATGATTGATGGTCTGTGTCTTGCCGGGTGTGGATGATATCTTTGCCAGTTTCTTTCTCCCTGTCAGCACATTCAGCAGTGTTGACTTGCCAACATTCGAGCGGCCGATAAAGGCATATTCCGGCCTGTCAGGCGGCGGACAGTCCTTAAGCCCGGTGCTGCTTTTTATGAATACGGCCGATTGTATATGCATTAGCTGTTATTTTATACCGGCCAGAAAGCGCTTTTCATCAATGATATACCTCATATGTTTGCCCTCGCCTATGATATCAGCACCGTGGTAGACCCTTACTTCAAAGCTGAGCCTGTTACCGTCTCTTGTGGCCAGCCTGCTTATGCATTTTATTTTCCCTCCAACGGGCACTGCTTTTTTATGTTTGATATCCAGTGACATACCCACGGTGCCGTGTCCTTTTTCCAGCTGTGGCTGTACCAGTTCCATTGATGTCTTTTCCATGAAGGCCACCATGGCCGGGGTTGAGTATACATCGAGCAGACCGGATCCGTAAGTCCTTGCAGTGTCGGTTTCCCTGACAGTGTCTGTAAGCTCAAGCTCCTGCCCGCTTACAATTGTATCTTTCATCATTAAAAATTATTTTGGCAGTTCAATTCTTTTAATTATCAACTTCTTATTACGAAACCGCGTCAGGTAAACAGCTATAATATCCACATAGCCCTTTTCTTGCAGACTGTCAGGGTTCACCTGGGCAAAGCCCATGCCTGATGAAGTTGTGATATCTGTACATTCAGCAGGATCGAAGGTGCCGTCCTCGTTCAGTGATCCTTTGAAGAACCGCACATCAGTGGATTCATTACTGAGCATGGTGAATATTTTTATATTACCCTGATCTGTTTCTCTCATATCCCTGATGGTATGATCTATCTCCGGGTAGTTTTCCACTTCCCTGCCATCCGGCAGGTATTCTTTCAGTCCTGGTGTTCTGAGTCCGTGCTTATAAGGTATGGTGGCCTGTACCCGTCCCGTCTTGTAATATTTTGTCTGCACCCCGTGCAATTTATCATTACTGTATGGAGAGGCACGGTAAACCCTTCCACCCGGGTAGTACCATTTGGCTGTATCTTCCTTCAAACCATTCTCATACCATATGGTTCTTTTCAGCCGTCCGTCGTCATAATAATTACGGCTCAGGCCATGCCTGATATCATCTTTAAAGCTTACTTCCTTAACAAGCCGGCCTTCATTAAAAAATTTTTTGACCTGGGTTTCCGGGTTCTCGTCCCCCTTATCCTTGCTGCCCTCTTCCTTTCTGCTGTACTGGCAGGCTGTTATCATAACAGCTGCCATAAACAGCCATATAATTTTTTTTATCATCTTATCCTGTTTTTTCTGCTCATTCTTTTGTCTTATTCCTTATATAGATCTCCAGCAGCCTTGCTGCCGGATCAGGGTTAATATACATGCTGTTCATTATGGCCGGTACCAGCACTGTATCACCCCGTAACATGTCTATCTTCATATCTTCCCATTCCAGCACTGCCCTTCCTTCTGTACAAATATAAACCACAAAGCTGTCAATAAGAGTAAAGTCCTTTAACATTTTCTGGTCAGCCTCTATAATATTTGTAGTGAAGTAACTGCAGTCGATTAAGTTAACAGTGTTATTCCTTTGCGGATCAACATTCTTTTTAAAGGGATCGGTGCTCTTATAATCAATAGCGTCAAGGGCTAATTCGGTATGCATTTCGCGCGGTGTTCCATCAAGCCCGTTCCTGTTCCAGTCCCATATCCTGTAGGTTATATCCGATGCCTGTTGTATTTCCGCCAGTAAAACACCTTTACCTATTGCATGAACGCGTCCGGGCGGCAGGAAGAACACATCGCCGGGCGATGGTTTCTCTGTGTTAAGTAATCTGTCAACACTCCCTTCCTCCAGGGATTTTACGAAGGACTCTTTGCTTATCTCCCTGTTGAAGCCGGTATAGATAAGCGCATTATCTGCTGCCTCAAGGACATACCACATTTCTGTTTTGCCCCAGGCATGGTGTCTTTCCTTTGCAAGTTCATCATCCGGGTGTACCTGTATTGACAGGTCATCCGCAGCATCAATAAGCTTTATCAGCAAGGGGAATTCGCGACCGAATTTTTCAAATATATCCTCACCCACAAGGTCCCCCATATAGACTTCAATGATCTCTTCCAGGTTGTTTCCTTCAAGAAAGCCGTTTGCTACCTGTGAGATATCACCCTGTAAGCCTGACAGCTCCCAGCTTTCGCCTATACTGGTATCCGGATCCGCTTTTTTACCATACCTGGCAGCCAGGCTGTTGCCTCCCCATACTCTTTCTTTCAGGACAGGTAAAAATTTTAGTGGGTATAAATTGGTCATAGAAGCTCTGTAGCTTTAAAAATTATATTTATTCTGATTTATTTTTTTACTGTCTTGCTCCCTGATTAATTATTTCAGTCATACTCCTGTTGTCCGGCAGGCTCAGCTTTCTTCAGCGAGCTTGCAGAAAAAAGCCTGTTTTCTTTTGTGAAGCATTAAAAAAAAAGCCATTCATCTGGTTAATAATAAGGTTTTAAAGGGTTCATACCCGCCTGATTCCTTTATTCATTGACAGAAATTAGTATTTTTGGTTCAGATATCATTGACAAAAGTAATAAAAAATATGTTGATTGTAGGAATTGCCGGCGGCACCGGGTCGGGCAAGACAACGGTTACACGAAAGGTGATGGAATTGCTGGGTGACGAAAATGTTATCATGATTCCTCAGGATGCTTATTATAAGGATAACAGGCATCTTCCCCTGGAAGAAAGGCAAAAAATCAATTTCGATCACCCCGGCTCCATAGAATTCAGCCTGCTGAACAGGCATATTGAAGCCCTCTCGGACGGTCACAGTGTTAATATGCCCCAGTATTCATACATAAGCTGCACACGCAGTGATGAGTTTATTGCGATAAAGCCTGCCCGGGTCATTATTATTGAAGGCATACTGGTATTGACCGATGCAGAGCTGAGGAAGAAAATGCAGATTAAGGCCTATGTGGATGCCGATCCTGATGACCGTCTGGCCAGGGTTATTTACCGCGATATGGAAGAGAGGGAGCGTAATATTGATATGGTTCTGGAAAGGTATTACGAGACCGTTAAACCTTCGCACCTGCAGTTTATTGAGCCTACAAAAAGGTATGCCGACATAATAATACCCGGAGGAGGGGAAAACGAGGTTGCCATTGATATGCTGGTGTCTGCCGTTGAAAAATATCTTAATTCCTGGCCGGCAGCTGAAAAGCCTGCACCGTAAAACCGGGAATAACAGGCGAAATGTGACTGTGATAAAATTATATAAGTGACAGATGCAAATTAAAACTATAAATCCATGAAACTATTGGAAGATATTGATCCGGGAAGGGTACTTTTTATTGATATTGAGACAGCACCCGCTGTACCTTCATTTGATAAGATGAGTCCGGGATTCCAGCAGATGTGGGATAAGAAATCATCGTATTTCAGGACAGCTGAACAGAGTGCTGCCGATGTTTATTCCAGGGCCGGGATATATTCTGAGTTCGGAAAGATAATATGCATATCTGCCGGGTTTATTACAGGCGCAGAAAGTGATATGTCGCTTAGAATCAAATCTTTTTACGGACATGATGAGAAGCTGTTGCTGGATGATTTTGCCGCGATGCTCAGGGGCTTCTGCAGAAACAGGCAGGCCGTGCTGTGTGCTCATAATGGCAAAGAATTTGATTATCCTTATATTGCCCGCCGCATGCTGATAAACGGGATTAAGATACCCGCCTTACTGGATAATGCCGGCAGGAAACCGTGGGAGGTGGGTCTGCTGGATACCATGGAGCTGTGGAAGTTCGGGGATTATAAACATTATACTTCCCTTGCCCTGATAGCCGGGTTGCTGGGCATTGATACACCAAAAGATGATATTGACGGATCCATGGTAGCAGATGTGTACTGGAAAGAGAATGATATTATAAGGATAGCCAGGTATTGTGAGAAGGATGTTATTGCCCTGACGCAGGTATTCCTTAAGTTCAGAAATAATGATACGATTACTGCAGAAAGGATAGAGACTGTCACTGTTTTCGGGGACTGAGGAAGCACCTCTCCCGGTGATTCTCACACTCTCCCGGTGATTCTCACACTCTCCCGGT
>JAWLFR010000086.1:0-9542 GCA_041685495.1 Bacteroidales bacterium | reverse complement strand
AATGATGATGATGAACCAATGTATGTTATTATTAATGCCCGTACACATACCATGTCATATACCCAGAAATTCTTTAGCCTTACATTTAACCTTCCCTCATCACTGTCTGACCATAATGTGCTTAATATATATCCCCAGCAATATTCTTAAAGCGCTGATCCAAACTGGTAAAGGACAGTGATAAAACGAGCGGGAATACTACTTATTCAGCAGCTTCTGGATACTGTACAGCTTATTGAGGGCCTCGACCGGTGTGAGGTTGTTGACATCCAGACCTGAGAGCTCATCGCTTATCTGCTTGAGTACGGGATCATCAAGCTGGTAGAAGCTTAGCTGCAGCCCCTCACGGCTTGAGGCAAGGTCGCCCACAGGCTTGGCTATATTGCCTTCCCTGCCACCCTCTTCCATCTGCTTAAGCACATCCTCTGCCCTCTTAACCACGCTCAGCGGCATGCCGGCCATACGCGCCACATGTATGCCGAAGCTATGCTCACTGCCTCCCCTCTTAAGCTTTCTCAGGAATATAACCTTATCATCAAGTTCCTTTATGGATACATTATAATTCCTGACCCTTTTGAAAGTATTCTCCATTTCATTAAGCTCATGGTAGTGTGTTGCAAAGAGTGTCCTGGCCCTGCAGCGCTGCTCATGTATATATTCAACCATTGCCCAGGCAATGGATATACCGTCATAGGTTGATGTGCCGCGACCAATCTCGTCAAGGAGTATCAGGCTGCGGTCTGACAGGTTATTAAGTATGCTGGCAGCCTCGTTCATCTCCACCATGAATGTTGATTCGCCAAGGCTTATATTATCAGATGCCCCCACCCTGGTAAAGATCTTATCCACAAGTCCTATGCTTGCTGATGAGGCAGGAACGAAACAGCCTGCCTGGGCCAGCAGGACGATCAGGGCCGTCTGTCTCAGCAGGGCCGACTTACCTGACATATTAGGGCCGGTAAGTATTATCACCTGCTGCTGCTCATTATCAAGAAAAACATCATTGGGTATATATGACTCATCTGCCGGCAACTGCTGCTCGATAACCGGGTGCCGGCCATCTTTTATATCAATGGCATATGAATCATTAATATCCGGCCTTATATAATTATTATCGGCAGACACCAGGGCAAAGGAAAGGAGGCAATCCAGTTCAGCCACCACGGCAGCATTAAGCTGTATATGGCTTATATAATCCCCCAGAAAATCCACCAGCCCCTTATAAAGCTGCTGCTCCAGAATCAGTATCTTCTCTTCGGCACCCAGTATCTTATTCTCATACTCTTTCAGCTCTTCCGTGATATACCTTTCAGCACTTACCAGTGTCTGCTTGCGTATCCACTCGTCCGGAACGCGTGACTTATGGGTGTTCCTGACTTCTATATAATACCCGAAAACATTATTGAAGCCCACCTTAAGGCTTGATATGCCGGTCCGGGCACTCTCCCGCGACTGCAACTCAACAAGATAGTCTTTGCCTGAATTAAGTATATGCCTCAGCTCGTCCAGTTCCGCTGACACACCCTCACATATCACCCTGCCCTTACTGATCAGCGCCGGAGGATCAGCATTAATGCTATTTTCAATTTTATCAACCAGCTCCAGGCAGGGCTTGATCTTTGAAGCCAGCGTTTCCAGTGAGCTGCATTCCGTTTTGCTGCACAGCTCTTTTAACGGCAGCACTGCCTGCAGTGATCTTTTGAGCTGTACCACCTCCCGGGGATTAATACGCCCGGTGGCTATCTTGGAAACCATACGTTCAAGATCACCCACCTGCTCAACCTGACTGAGTATATCATCCCTGAAGCCGGCATCATTTACCATATGCTCCACGGCATCATGCCTTTCTCTCACAGGTCCTTTACCTTTCAGGGGCAGTGATATCCATTTCTTAAGCAGCCTGCCTCCCATGGGACTGGAGGTGCGGTCGATGATATCAATAAGGGTGCGCGCATCACTGAAGGGTGAGGCAAACAACTCAAGGTTACGCATGGTAAAGCGGTCAAGCCAGACATATTTCTCCTCCTCTATCCTTGAGATACCTGTAATATGGGCTATTTTCTCATGACGGGTTATATCAAGATAATACAGGATGGCCCCTGCCGCAATTATTGCATAATCAAGACCGTGGATACCAAAACCTTTCAGCGACTTTGTACCGTAATGCTTCATCAACCTGTCATTGGCGGCATCAAGCCTGAATATCCAGTCATCCAGCTTAAAATTATAGTACCCTGATCCGTATAACTCCCTGTACTCCTCTGTCTTTCCCTTTTCGAAAAGCACCTCCTTTGGAGCAAAGTTGCTAAGCAACTGATCTATATAGGCATGTGAGCCCTGGGCAACCAGAAACTCCCCGGTGGATATATCAAGAAAGGCCACACCACTGATTGATTTATGAATATGTATGGCAGCAAGGAAATTATTTTCCTTATGCTCCAGCACATTATCATTGAGGGAAACACCCGGTGTCACCAGCTCGGTTATACCTCTTTTTACAATCTTTTTGGTGAGCTTAGGATCTTCGAGCTGCTCACATATGGCAACCCGCTGGCCTGCCCTTACCAGTTTGGGAAGATAATTATCAAGTGCATGATAAGGAAAGCCTGCCAGCTCAACCCACGAAGCTGCGCCGTTGGCCCTGCGGGTGAGCGTTATGCCCAGTATCTCGGATGAGCGTATCGCATCCTCCCCGAATGTCTCATAGAAATCACCTACCCTGAACAGCAGTATTGCATCAGGATGCTTCTCCTTGATACTGTAATACTGCTTCATAAGGGGAGTCTCTACCTGTTTTCCGGGTTTCTTCATTGTCTTATTATACAGCCTCTTAAAAAAATTCAACTCCAGCAGCCATTACAAATATACGATGATGAATGTTTTTAAGAAAGAGCTCTTAACTGTTTGTTGATAATAAAAGCCCTTTAATGCCATTGCATTGTAAACATGCTGTGCTGTACCAGCATGTATGAACGGGTAAAAAGATAATATAATAGTGAGGTCAAAGGGGTGTTCGCAATACTAATACCAGGAAAAATAAAAAAACATCCATCTGTCATTGAATGAGAAAAATCAATATCGTATATTAATGCTCATAATTGAACCCAAAAAAACTATTATGCATAAAATACTCGTACTGGGAGCCGGCATGGTAGCCAAACCGCTGATTGATTACCTGCTGGAACATAACTATAAGGTGACAATAGCATGCAATACATGCGATAATGCAAGGAAGATTGTAAAGGATCATCCTAACGGCGAGATAATATACTGGGATGCCAGTGAGATGGAAGTTCTCAAACCCATGGTGAAAAAAGCAGACCTTGTTGTCAGCCTGCTGCCCTACAAATTCCATGGCGGCGTTGCAGAAGTATGCATACAGCACGGGAAGGATATGGTCACTACTTCATATATCAGGGATGAGATGTCAGGACTTGACAAGAGAGCCAGGGAAGCAGGGATTATCATCCTTAACGAGATAGGTCTTGACCCGGGCATAGACCATATGTCAGCCATGAAGATCATTGATAATATAAAAAGCAGGGGCGGAAACATTGAGAAATTCTGGTCTGTGTGCGGTGCACTGCCCGCTCCCGAGCATATCGACAATCCCATGGGATATAAATTTACATGGAGCCCTGAAGGTGTGCTGCTGGCGGGTATGAATGATGCCAGGTACCTTGACGGCGACAGGATAGTTACCATTGAGCCCGAGGACCTGTTCAAAAAGACCTTTGAATATAAGATAAGGGATGTTGGAACACTGGAGGTATATCCCAACAGGGATTCAATAAGCTATATTGATATATACGGATTGCAGGATATAAAAACCATGTTCAGGGGCACATTCAGGTACAAAGGCTGGTGTGAGACCATCGATGCCATGAAGTCAGTCAGGCTGCTGAACACCGTACAGGAAGATTTTTCCGGCAAGACATATGCGGATTTGATACCTGACAGGACAGGTGGGCATAAAGGCAATATTAAAAAACAGCTGGCAGATCATCTCAGCCTGAGCATTGATTCCGCAGCAATAAAATCTTTCGAATGGTTGGGTCTTTTCAGTGATAAAAAAATCCCCTCCTTTATGAAAACTCCCTTTGACATAATATCCGGACTGATGATGGATAAAATGATGCTCGCCGAGGATGAAAGGGATATGACCGTCCTCAAACATATTTTCCTGGCAAGGCACAGGGATGACAGCACCGAGGTCATCAGCTCACAGATGGTGGATTATGGTTCTGCTTCTGCCGGGGGTGATACTTCTGTGGCACGTACTGTAGCCCTGCCTGCTGCAATAGCAGCCAGGCTTATCACAGAGGGAAAGATCAGCCTCAAAGGTGTTTACAGGCCTGTGGAAAAAGAAATTTATATGCCTGTACTTGAAAGCCTTGAAGAAATGGGTATCAGGACCGAGGAAGAATACGGTCTGCCCGAATCAGAGCTTATGTTTTAGAAATTAAAGTCACATGGGTCCCGGGTCGGAAACGGCCTGCCGGGACGGAATACGGTCTGCCCGAATCAGAACTTATGTTTTAGAAATAAAGATAATAGTCGGCTGTCAGCTTCCTGTAGGCAGCGGTATATTCATGCCGTTCACCTTTTTCTATGGTGAGAAATGACTGGTGCAGCGCTTTTTTCTTCCTTCCGAACTCCATCAGCACCCTTTTTACGGGCGATGAGGGCAGCGGCTTAACCTTCAGGATCCTGTTACAATACAGTCCAAAGTCGGCGGCTTCAGCTATAAACAGGGCCGACTCGGTATAAGGCAGTACCAGGCAGAAGCTGCCGCCTGTGTTCATAAGCCTGCCGGCACCCTCCAGCAGCTCCAGTGATGAAAGGTCATAATCATGCCTTGTTCTGGACAAGCGTTCATCCTTATTAAACAGAGATCCTCGGAAAAAAGGGGGATTACTGATGATAAGGTCGAAGTCCGGGCCGGCAGGCTGATAGTCCTGTAACCTGGTGTTTATCAAATTTATCCTGTTATTCCACGGACTGATATCTGCATTTCTGACTGCCTCTTCATATGACTGGTGGTCTGGTTCAATGGCTGTTATCTCACAGTTGCTCTTTTGTGCCATCATAAGCGCAAGCAGACCGGTACCTGTACCTATATCCAGGATAGCTGATGCAGATGAAGTATCAACCCAGGCACCCAGCAACACAGAGTCGGTGCCTACCTTAAAGGCCGATTGCTCCTGGTATACCCTGAACTGCTTAAAATCAAAATAAGCCATAATTAAAATTTTTCGATTATGCCGAGACCGAAGAGGGAAAAATCATACTTTACCGGGTCATCCCTGTCAAAGAGTCTCAGCACCGAGGTCAGCTCTTCTACGGCCTTCCAGTCGTCCTGCTTGCGTGAAAGCAATCCCAGCTTACGCGATACCTTGCCTGTATGAAAATCCAGCGGTATATACAGCATGGAGCTGCTGATTCTTTTCCACAGCCCGAAATCGACACCCTTTCCGTCATGCCTGACCATCCACCTGAAGAACATATTGAGCCTTTTCCCTGCGGCACCCCTTGATATATCAGCAAAATGCTTCTGTGTACGCCGTGGGTGATCCACATTGAAAAACTCATTTCGCAATCCAGTTACGGCCTTCTTCCATCCATCACCCTGCTCCAGGTATTTCAGCAGCACATCCTCCATACTGTTATAAGACGAGTATATATTCCTTAAGGCATAAATAAAGGTACGGCAGTCATCACCATTAAAGGTACGGTAATAGAAATCTCCCAGCCGGTCAATATCTTTGTTAGCTGCGTTAAGTATGAAGTCGCCGGGACTCCCTCCCATCATCTCCATCAGCCTGTTTGCCGCGGCTAGTATAAGGTCGCGTCTCCCCCATGCTATGGTGGCTGTAAGAAATCCTGCTATTTCTATATCCTGTTTAAGGCTGTACTGATGAGGCACGGACACAGGATCATTTTCGATAAAGGAAGGATTATTAAACTGTTCGTATTTCAATTCAAGGAACTCCTTCATCTCATCATATGAGAAATTCTTTTTCCAGGATTCAGCCATTGAAGATCACACCGTCTTTTATTTCTATTTTCCTGTCGGACATACCTGAGAGCTCCCTGTCGTGGGTCACAATCACTATTGTCTGCCCGAACTCATCCCTCAGGTCAAAGAACAACTTATGGAGTTCCTTTTTATTTTCCGTATCGAGGTTACCAGAGGGCTCATCAGCCAGTATCACCTTCGGACTGTTAACCAGTGCCCTGGCCACGGCCACCCTCTGCTGCTCACCTCCGCTTAATTCCGAAGGCTTATGTTCAAGCCGCAAATCCAGTCCAAGGAAACCGAGCAGCTCCCCGGCCCTTTTCTCTGCCTGCTGCTTGCTTTTCCCTCCTATATATGCCGGTATACACACGTTCTCCAGTGCTGTAAACTCAGGAAGAAGCTGATGGAACTGGAACACGAAGCCTATCTGCTCATTTCTGAAACGGGCCAGCTGCCTGGCATTGAGCATATTAAGAAGCACGCCATCACACTCAACCGAGCCCTCATCAGGCCTGTCAAGTGTACCCAGTATCTGCAGAAGGGTTGTCTTGCCAGCACCGCTGGGCCCCACTATAGTCACTATTTCGCTCTTCCTGACTTCCAGGTCAACACCTTTAAGTACTTTGAGGTCGCCGTATGATTTGGTTATATCCTTTGCTTTAATCATTATTCGATATTTGGTTCCGCTTCATCATTTAACGAAGAAGACAATAAAAACATAAGTCAAATATAATACCGCCAGCAGCAATCCTTTCCATCTGCTCAAAACGGTTCCCCGCAAAGGTAGCATAAGAATAAATAATATCAGTGATATTCCGCACATCCATGCCAGGTCAAAGAAAAAGCCGGGATCATCAAGGCTGAAAGGGGTGATAAGAGAGCTTACCCCCAGTATTGCCAGAATATTAAATATATTGGATCCTATGATATTGCCTATGGATATATCATTCTCCTTACGCACTGCGGCCACTGCTGATGTGGCCAGCTCGGGCAGGCTGGTGCCAAGTGCAATAACTGAAACGGAAATTATCCTGTCACTCAGCCCCATTATTCTTGCTATCTCACTGGCACCTTTCACCAGTAAATCAGCCCCGGCTACCAGTCCAAGACATGATAATATTACCATAATAACTGCTGCGGTAAGCTTAATCCTAACCACCGGTGGGTCAGAAATACCATTCTTCCCTTCTTTTCCTGATGTACGTAAGGTGAAGTAAATGAAGGATACCAGTAAAACAAGCAGTATAATACCTTCCGGACGAGAAAGCTGCAGATCGCTCAACATTACCAGCAGCAATAAGCTCAAGCCCATCATTATTATCCAGTTACGTAATAATGAGCGTGTATTAACAAAAAAGGGAGTTATTATTATGGCAATCGCCAGTACCAGGCTGATATTTGAAATATTACTGCCTACCACATTGCCAAGCGAAATACCCGCATAACCTGATAATGCCGCATCTACACTCACCACCAGCTCAGGTGCTGATGTGCCTAAGGAAACAACAGTAAGCGCAATAACAAGTTTGGATAATCTGAAATGAGCCGCCAGCGCTACAGCCCCCCTTACAAGAAATTCACCGCTGATAAGAAGCAAGGCCAGTCCGGCAAAAAGCATCAGGTATATCATCAGGAGAACGCTTTTTCAGGTAAGAATAATATCTGTCAGTCTTTTAAATTCTTATTTACCGTATCAGACACATCTTTGATATCATCCTTAACATCTTTGGTGCTTTCATTGAATTCACGTTTTATATCATCGGTAGCCTTCCTGAATTCACGCATACCCTTACCGAGGCCTTTGGCTATCTCTGGTATCTTCTGCGCCCCAAACAAAATGAGGGCAACAACCATAATAATAAATATTTCCTGTCCGCTGATAAACAAATATACTGCCATATTCAGACCTTCTTATTTATGCAAATTTAGCAAGAAATAATTTAATAACAATCAGTCTCACATAGGAAAAGACCAAAACATGAGAAGCTGTTCTGCCAGCAGTTCCTTCTCCCTCCTGCGCATTATCCTGAATACATAAAAATGATAAAGCCGCGGACGGCTTTATCATTTTTATCAGGATTTTTTCCCTTTCAGCACTCTTTCAGTCTCTGCCTTTTTTATTGTGTCATATACCACCGGGGTAGCCACAAAGAGTGAGGAATAGGTACCTACAACCACACCTACCAGCAGGGCAAAGGTAAATCCACGTATTACTTCACCGCCAAAAATAAATATTGACAGCAGCACAACGAATGTACTCAGTGATGTACTGAATGTACGGCTTATCGTGCTGTTAAGTGCAAGGTTCAGTATTTCTGTGCGTTCCCTCTTGCGGTATATGCCAAGGTATTCCCTTATGCGGTCAAAGACCACCACGGTATCATTTATAGAATAACCGACAACCGTTAGTATGGCTGCGATAAAGGCCTGGTCTATCTCCAGTGAGAAGGGCAGTATACCGTGCAGCAGTGAGAAGAGTCCCAATACAATCAGCACATCATGCACCAGCGCGGCCAGGGCACCCAGTCCAAACTGCCAGTTCCTGAACCTGAGCAGTATATAGAGGAATATTATCAGCAGGGAGAAACCTATTGCATAGATAGCCTTGATCACTATATCAAAAGCAATTGTCGGGCCTACAGTCTGGCTGCTCTGCCTGTAATCAGACAGGAATGTGTCTTTATCAACATCATCAGGCAATACAGGCTGCAGTCCCTGGTATAATAATGTTTCAACCTCATCTTCGGCATCGGGTTCTTCAACCTTGTACTTGGTGGTTATCTTTACCTGGTTCTCATTACCGAAGACCACAACCATAGGAGGCTCGCCATATTCATCACCCAGCAGGCTTGCCACCCTGGTTGTGGGGACAGGCTCTTCAAAACGGATAACATACGAGCGTCCTCCTGTAAAATCAATGCCCGGGTTAAGGCCTTTGCCCACCAGTGAGGCTATACCGCCGATAATAATCAATCCTGATATAACATAGAAAATCTTCCTGTTTCCTATAAAATTGATTTTCATGTTATTGAATGCATTCTCAGTCAGTTTGGTGGCGAATGTAAGACGCATATTATTCTTCAGGAAGTAATCATAAATGATCCTGGTTATAAAGAAAGCGGTAAAGAAGGATGTTACAATACCTATTACCAGTGTTGTGGCAAAGCCTTTTATCGGTCCAGTTCCGAAAATATAAAGAACAATACCTGTAAGCAGTGTTGTAAGGTTGGCGTCAATGATGGCCGACCTTGCATTCTTATAACCGTCGGCTACAGCAAGCTTAATGCCTTTGCCGGCCCGCAGCTCTTCCTTTATCCTGTCATATATCAGCACGTTGGCATCCACCGACATACCAATGGTAAGGATAATACCTGCAATACCCGGCAGAGTAAGTACAGCACCCAGTGATGCCAGCACACCCAGGATAAAGAACATATTGACTATAAGGGCTATATCGGCTACCAGTCCGGCACGGCGACTGTAGTAAAATACCATATACAACATTACTATAACAAATGCTATA
>JAWLFR010000085.1:0-9610 GCA_041685495.1 Bacteroidales bacterium | reverse complement strand
AATATATTATTGCTTCTTTCAAAAAAACCTCACACATTAAATTAAAAATCAGGAATAATGAAACGACCATGAACCGAGTTTCAGTACACTATAAATTTAAACAAATGAAATATACCTCTTTCTCTCCCGTATCCCTTTTTATGGTTTTTATAGTACTTATAAGTGGCTGCCAGTCGGGCCCTGACGAATCATACCAGTCTGATGTGCTGATTGGTGAATATATTGACGGCTATACCTCTGGCAGCGTGTCGCGTTCATCGCAGGTGGTCATTAAATTTGCCACTGCGGCTGTCAGCGGGGAAAAAGCAGGTTCAGCTGCCGATGAGTCGCTGCTTAAGATCAGGCCATCCATTGATGGCGATATAAGCTGGGCCGATGCTTCAACCCTTGTTTTCACCCCCGCCGCTAAGCTCGACTGGGATACTGAATATAATATCACTTTGCAACTTGATAAGGTATTCGGTGATGATGTGAAGATCGATGAGCATAAGTTCAGCATCCGCACGGCTGTAAAAGATTTTAAGGTTGATGTAGCCGGACTTGAAATGAGGGATGATGATAATACACTGTATAACTTATCGGGTGAGATAAGCACCAGTGATGAATTTGAAACCCGCGAAGTGGAAGAGATACTGAGCTGTGAACAGGATGGTAATAAGCTTGAGACCCGGTGGGAACATAAGCCGGCAGGACGCAGCCATAAATTCCTGGTTAAAGATATTCAGCGAAGAGATGAGCAGGGTAGTGTGCTGATCCGCTGGAATGGCAAAAAGGCAGGGGTGGATAACGAGGGTGAGAAGCAGGTCAGGGTACCTTCTCTTAAGGATTTTAAATTACTTTCAGCCCGCGTTATCAGCAGTCCGGCACAGTTCCTGTCTGTTGAGTTCAGCGATATTATAAATAAATCGATTGAACTGACGGGCATGGTGACTATTGAAGGAACCGGCATATCGAAGATAGAGAAGGATAAAAACGTACTCAGGATATTTCCGTCGCGGAAGATGACAGGCACCCACGAAGTAAAGGTGGACGGCTCACTGTCGAATACCTTTGGATATAAGCTGGGTGAAGCGGTAAACATAGTAGTTGATTTCGGGGGTATAAAACCTGCGGTGCGTCTGCCGGGCGATGGTGTTATTGTCCCTTCGGGCGACGGACTTATCTTTCCTTTTGAGGCTGTTAACCTGGAGGCTGTTGACCTGCGCATAACACAGATATTCAGTAATAATATTCACAGCTTCCTGCAGAATAATGATCTCGACGGACAGTACAGACTCAACTATGTGGGACGTACCATCAAAAGGAAGAAGATAGAGCTTAGTTCTGATGAGATGATAGATTACGGAAGGTGGAATTATTTCACAGTTGACCTCTCCGAGCTGATTGAGGTGCAGCCGGGGGCAATATACAGGGTGGAGGTAGGCTTCAGGATGTCTTATTCACTTTTTCCCTGCGAAAACGCAGAAGAAGTGGATGAATATTATTATGCTGTTGAAGATGAGACCGATGATAACAGGACATCATACAATAGCATCTATTACAGCAGGTACTTTGACTGGCAATTACGAGATGATCCCTGTTCCCAGGCATATTACGAACCTGATAAATTTGTGCGGCGCAATATACTGGGATCTGACTTTGGCATTATAGCCAAAAGAGATGCTAATAATACAATGAACATTATTGTTACCAACCTGCATACTGCTATGCCTGAATCAGATGTGGTAGTTGATATTTACGATTTTCAGAACCAGCTGATTGGCTCCGTGCAGACTGACAGGGATGGTTTTGCCACCCTTGAGTGTTCCAATAAGCCCTTCCTGATTATAGCAAAGAAAGGAGGTAACACGGGTTATCTTAAGACCGGTGACGGAGGGGCTCTCTCTATGAGCAGCTTTGATGTGTCAGGCAAAAAAACCGGTGATGGCCTTAAAGGCTATATCTATGGTGAGAGGGGTGTATGGCGTCCGGGTGATTCAGTGTTCGTAGCTTTTATCCTCGAAGACAGGCATTCATGGATACCCGTAGGGCATCCCATAACGATGGAGATAAGAGATGCCCGCGGCCAGGTAGCACAGAAGATAATACGCACGCGTGATGAGCGTTTTATTTATCCCTTCTATTTTGCAACAGATGAGGAGGCGCCTACCGGCAACTGGAATGCCACGGTGCGTGTCGGCGGAACTGAATTCAGCAGGAGCCTGAGAATAGAAACGGTGAAACCCAACAGGCTTAAGATCAATCTTGATTTTGACAGCGATATATTAACAGCCGGCAGGAGCTACAGTGCAAAGCTGTCATCACAATGGTTGCACGGGAGCCCTGCCTCGGGTATGAAGGCAAGGATAACGGCCACTTACCGGGATATAAAGACCACTTTTAAGGGCTATAATGATTATACCTTTGACGCTCCCTTTGGCGATAATTATTACCCTGAGAAAGAGATTTTTGAAGGTAACCTGGATGATGAGGGAGAGAGTATCGTTAATTATACTTTCAGACCAAATTCAGAGGTGAACAATATGCTCAGGGCTACCTTTGTTACACGGGTATTTGAGCCGGGAGGCGACTTCAGTATCAACAGGTTTACGGCAAAGGTATCACCCTTCGATAAATATGCTGGTATAAAAGTACCCTGGTCTGATGAGAAATACCGGAAGCTGCATACAGCTGAAGATCATGAGTTTGAGATACAGACACTCAGCAGCAACGGCAGACCCGTAGCCGCACGTAACATTACGCTTAGTGTTTACAAGCTTGAATGGAGGTACTGGTGGAGCAGGTCAGGGGAGAACCTGGCTTCTTATGCCGGACGTACCTACCATAAGCCCGTATATAACAAAACTATAAACACGGGCGCTGACGGAAAGGGCTCTTTCAGCCTTAACATACCGAAGAGCAGGTGGGGCAGGTACCTGGTGCTTGCAGACCTGCCTTCCGGTAATACCGCCGGCGAGGTGGTGTATTTTGACTGGCCCTACGGGCGTAAAGAGAGTGCCGGGGGAGCCGAGGTATTGATGGTAAGTACGGATAAGGACGTTTACAATAGCGGTGATAAAGTTACAGTCTCTTTCCCTTCAGGCTCTTCCTCAAGAGCCCTTATCAGCCTGGAGAACGGGTCAAAGGTGCTGAAGCAGGAATGGATAGATAATATAAGCGGGGAGAGCAGTTATGAATTTATTGCTGGCAGCGAAATGTCGCCTAATGTGTATGTACATGTCAGCCTGCTTAATCCTTATGCCGAGACAGCCAATGACCTGCCGGTAAGGATGTATGGCATTGTGCCGGTAATGGTTGAGGACCCGGCATCTCATCTTGACCCGGTGATTGATATGCCTGACAGGCTGAGACCCGAGAAGGAGTTTAAGGTGAAGGTAAGTGAAAAGGATGGCAGGGCCATGGATTATTATTTTGCTGTTGTGGATGAAGGATTGCTTGACCTGACAGGCTTCAAAACGCCTGATCCATGGCCGGCTTTCTATAGCAAGGAAGCGCTCGGGGTTATGACATGGGATATGTACAGGTATGTGCTGGGTGCTTATGGTGGCGAGCTGGAGAGAATGTTTGCCATCGGAGGAGACGAGGAAGCTGTGGATCCGTCTGAGAGCAGGAGCAGGCGGTTTGAGCCTGTGGTAAAGGTTGTTGGTCCTTATAGCCTGGAAAAAGGCAGGAGTGCCACCCACAGTATAACGATGCCCCGGTATGTTGGTTCAGTTAGGGCTATGCTTATTGCTGCCGGCAGCAATGCTTATGGCAGCACGGAGAAGACAGTGCCTGTGTCTAACCCTGTGATGGTGCTGGGAACCATGCCCAGGGTGCTGGGACCGGGTGAGAAGATAAAAATACCTGTAACGGTATTTGCCATGGAGGAGGGCATTGAAAGGGTGGAGCTTGAGATTGAAACCAATGATATGCTGGAGGCTGTGGGTGACGCCGGCAGGGTAATAGAGATTGATAAAACGGGTGAATACAATACTTCTTTTGATTACAGGGTAGCTGAACGCACAGGCAGTGCGACGGTAAATATCACTGCCTCAGCAGGCAGGGAGAAAGCACAGCATGATATAAATATAGAAGTCAGGAATCCCAATCCGCCCGAAACACGCACTTCTTTCGGGCAGCCTGAGGGGGGTGAGAGCTGGTCGGAATCGATAGAGGCATTTGGCATGGAGGGAAGCAATTCGGCCCGTCTGGAGGTAACGGGTATTCTGCCTCTTAACCTGGATAAGCGGCTCGACTATCTTATCCGTTATCCTCATGGCTGTATTGAGCAGATAACATCAGCAGTCTTCCCCCAGCTCTTTATAGGTGATATTATAAAGGATGCACCCGGAAGGAGCGGGGAGACGGAGATGAATATTAAGGATGGAATAGATAAGCTGAGGCGTTACCAGCTGGCCTCCGGAGGGATGTCTTTCTGGCCCGGATCGGCCCGGGCGAGCGACTGGGGATCTGTCTATGCTGCCCATTTCCTGGCGGAAGCAGGGAAGGCAGGATACAGCGTTCCTTCATCCATGATGAGCCGCCTGCTTGATTTTATCAGGAATGAGGCACGACAGTATAATTATGATGAGCAAAAGAGAGCTGTGCAGGTAACGCAGGGATACAGGCTTTTTGTTCTTGCCGCCGCCGGCGATCCTCTTACAGGGGCAATGAACAGGCTCAGGGAGAGGGCGGGCGGACTTGATATGACTGCCCGCTGGTTTCTGGCCGGGTCGTATGCTCTCTCCGGCAGGGATGAGGTGGCTTATGAGCTTATAGATCTGAGGGAGACAGTGCCTTCATCTTCCTACAGCAGAACATACGGATCGCAGGAAAGGAATATGGCCGTGGTGCTCAATGTGCTTACTCTTCTGGGAGAGAATGAAGAGGCTTTTGATCTTGCCCGTAAACTATCGGATGCAATGGTGTCGGGACAATGGATGAGCACACAGACCACTGCCTGGAGCCTGGTATCCCTCACTGAGTTTTTTGGTACACGTGATCCCGGCGAGGCACTTGAATATTCGGTATCAGTGAATGGTGTTAAAGAGAATTACAGTTCCGGGAATATGATCAATTATTATGACCTGGAGTTCAGTGATAAAGGGGTGATAGACCTGGAAGTTGAGAACGGGGCAGAGGACAGGCTCTTTGCCAGCCTGGTATGGAAGGGCACGCCAATGGATTACAGCACAGAAACTGAAGCAAGGGGCGTAGACCTGACGGTGCAGTACAGGAGCAGGGACGGAAATAGTATTGATCCGGGTGAAGTGTTGCAGGGGTCAGATTTTAAGGTTATTGTGACTGTAAGGAACAGTGGTATGACAGATGCTGAAGACCTGGCCCTTACCCAGATATTCCCATCGGGATGGGAGATAATGAATACCAGGATGTTCCCGGGCTCATCAACTGACGAGAGCAGCTCTTATGAGTATCGTGATATACGTGACGACCGGGTATATACATACTTCAGCCTGGCATCCGGAAAGGCAAAGAGTTTTGAGCTTAACATAACAGCGGCATATGAGGGTGAATATATCCTTCCTGCCATGGTATGCGAAGGTATGTATGATAATTCTTTCTTTGCCACAAGCGCGGGAAGGAGGGTTAAAGTAAGCAGGGAATGAAGCAGGGAAAAGGAGGATTGATGAATATCAGATGGCAGTCCGGAACGCTGATCTGCTGTTT
Source organism: Bacteroidales bacterium (assembly GCA_041685495.1). Lineage (GTDB taxonomy): Bacteria > Bacteroidota > Bacteroidia > Bacteroidales > VadinHA17 > UBA9300. Next base: position 3,940 of record JAWLFR010000085.1, on the reverse strand, counting down.
TGCTGTATTGCTGGTCGTTGCGGCGATATTGCCCCTTCCTTCCTTTGATCGTCCCCTTTCTGCCGTTACCCTGGCGGAAGACGGCAGGCTGCTTGGTGCTCATATTGCAGATGACGAGCAGTGGCGCTTTCCACCTGGACCATCACTTAATGATAAATATATTATTGCACTGATCAATTATGAGGACAGGTGTTTTTACGGCCATCCCGGACTTAACCCGGTGTCGCTGCTGAGGAGCCTGTACCTTAACCTGAAGCACGGGGAGATAGTCAGCGGCGGCAGTACTATCAGTATGCAGCTGGCACGAATGTCGGGCGACAACCCGCCGCGTACGGTTCCGCGTAAGCTGCTTGAGATATTTATGGCTCTGAAGATGGAGCTGTTTTACAGTAAGGATGAGATCCTTTCCATCTATGCGGCCAATGCACCTTTCGGAGGTAATGTGATTGGTATTGAGGCTGCGTCATGGCGTTACTTCGGCAGGCAGCCGCATGAGCTGTCCTGGGCCGAGGCATGTATGCTGGCAGTATTGCCCAATGCTCCTTCCCTTATTTATCCGGGTGTGAATGAACCGCGATTGAAAAATAAGCGTGACAAGCTGCTCAGACTGCTTTATGAGAGGGGGGTGATTGATGATATGACATTTGAGCTGGCTATGGATGAGAAGCTGCCGGACAGGATCCATGACCTGCCTTCAATGGCTGCACATATTATTTCGGGCTATACAGGCAGGAAGCCGGGAGGGCGCTATATTACCACTATTGACCACGACCTTCAGGAGAATGTGCTTGCACGGGCCCGGAGGCACCATGATATCATTATGCAGAACGGGGTTCATAATATTGCTGCTGTGGTTGTTGAGGTGGAGAGCGGACGTATGCTGGCCAGGGTGGGTAATGTAAGCACTGATGGGCAGGAGCATGGTGGCAGTGTTGATATGATAAGGGCCCGCAGGAGTACGGGAAGCATACTCAAGCCCTTCCTGTATGCAGCAATGCTTGAGTCGGGAGAGCTGTTACCCGAAATGCTTGTGCCGGATGTGCCGGTTGAGTTCGGGGGATATTCGCCAAAAAACTTTAACCTTGAGTATAACGGTGCCGTGCATGCTTCGGATGCCCTGCGCAGATCGCTCAATATACCTGCCGTTGAGATGTTGCTTGAGTACAGTCCGGCCCGCTTCCTCCTTTTCCTGAAAGATATGGGTTTCACTACTTTTAACAGGGATGCTGATAATTACGGGCTTTCACTTATCCTGGGCGGAGGCGAGGCATGTCTGCGTGAGCTGGTTGGAGCATATGCTCATATGGTCCTCAGGCTTAAGCATCCGGATATGGATGATAATACCGCTGTCTATGCTGCACCCTACTATGATGTTAATGACAGGGAGATGCTGGCTATGGGTGATGCTATGCCTTTATCCCCCGCCTCTGTGTGGTTTACTTTCAAGGCTCTCAGGGATGTTAACAGGCCCGAACAAAGGGCAGGGTGGGAGCATTTTGCTTCATCGGGACAGCTTGCCTGGAAAACGGGCACCAGCTACGGATACAGGGATGCCTGGGCCATAGGTTTTAACTCTGAGTATGTGGTTGGTGTATGGGCCGGCAATGCCGATGGTGAGGGTCGTGCCGGCCTGACGGGACTCAGGGGGGCGGCTCCCCTTCTGTTCGATATTTTTGACCTGCTGGATGGAGGCGAATGGTTTGAGATGCCTACGGCTGGTATGTCAGAGGTGGAGATATGCCTTGAGAGCGGTCACCGTGCCGGCCCCTTATGCACTAATACGGCAATGAGGATGATACCCCGGAGCGGAGAGCTAAGCAGGGCCTGCAGCTATCATAAGATGGTGCACCTGAGCAGCGACCGTGAGTACAGGGTTACGGATGAATGCTACAGTACTGCCGCTATGGAGCATGTAAGCTTTTTTGTGCTGCCCCCTTCACAGGAGTGGTATTACAGGAAGCAGCATCCTTCTTATCAGGATATTCCCCGGTGGATGCCGGGCTGTGATGGGGACGGTGGTGATGATAATATTGAACTCTTATATCCGCGTAACACGGCCGGATTATATATTCCGCTGGAGCATGATGGCAGCAGGGGTAGGATTGTCTTTGAGGCCGCTGTAAGAGACAGGGAGGAGAAACTGTTCTGGCATCTTGACGATCGTTATATGGGTGAAACGCAGCTTATTCACCAGATGGGCATGGCACCTGTGCCCGGTGAGCATGTACTCACCCTGGTAGACAGCAGGGGTAACAGGCTGGTAAAGACTATCACGGTGCTGGGGGTCGGGACTGAAGAGTGAGTTATATCTTATCCCTGATAAGGTATTCGTTGCGCGTTGATGAGTTACGGTTGATAAGCTCGGCCAGGAAGCCCGTAAGGAAGAAGAATGTACCCATTATCATTACCGTAAGGGCAATATAAAAATAAGGGCTGCTGGTTACCAGCGGTGCATGCAGTCCCAGGTTGAGATAATGCAGCTTTTTTATGCCCAGGTATACAGCCAGCAGGAGTCCCGCCAGGAAAAGCAGTGAGCCCATGGTGCCGAACAGGTGCATGGGTCTTTTGCTGAAGCGGGTGATAAAGGTTATTGTTAGCAGGTCGAGGTAACCCTTGATAAAGCGGTCGAGACCATACTTGGTGACACCGTATTTCCTTGCCCTGTGCTCCACCACCTTTTCACCTATCCTGTCGAAGCCTGACTGTGCTGCCAGCATGGGTATATAGCGATGCATCTCGCCGAACACCTCTATGCTTTTTGTTACATCGCTCCGGTAAGCTTTCAGTCCGCAGTTAAAATCATGCAGCTTAATACCGGAGGCCCTCCTTGCCGTGAAATTATATATGCGGCTGGTGAAGCGCTTGACGAAGGGGTCGTGACGTTTTTTCTTCCACCCGGACACCAGGTCATAACCATCCTCAACAATCATCCTGTATAATGCTGGTATCTCATCCGGACTGTCCTGCATGTCGGCATCCATGGTTATCACCACCTCGCCTCCGGCTTCGCGGAAACCGGTGTGGAGGGCAGCAGCCTTGCCATAATTACGCCTGAAGCTGATACCGGTAATATTATTATTCCCTTCTTTAAGCTTTTTAATAAGCTTCCAGGAGTCATCCGTACTGCCGTCATCAATTAAGAGTATTTCGTGACTGAGTCCGGCCCCGGAGCATACGCGATTTATCCACGCCGTCAGCTCAGGAAGGGATTCTTCTTCGTTGTAAACCGGTACTACAACAGATATGTCCATCAGTTATCTATTCTTCTTCTTCTTCAATACTTTCGATCAGGGGGTTTCCTTCACGCCTGGTGAACAGGCTGATGATAAGTGAAAGGATGGTTCCCATAAACACACCGCTGAAAACAGAGCTGATGCTCATTATCAGGGGGGTCATTATCTTTTTCTGTATCTGCATTGACTGTTCTATCATTCCTTCTCCCAGTCCTCTTTCAGCAAGCTGCTCTTCAGCCATGGCAAGCATCTTATCCAGCAGGTTGGGGTCGATAAATTTATAAAGGATGAAGATGAAGACAGCAGTTATAACACTGTAATAAAGCATAATGATAACCCCGGCACCCAGCGACTGGCCGTATGTAATGAAGCCATTGAGGTATTTGTCGCGATACGACCTTATGCCCAGAAACAGTCCGATAATGATGACTACATAAAAGACCATGCCCAGGGTCTGGTTGGTTGTCTGGTCAAAGAACCATAATACAAGGGTCCATATTATTCCCAGCAGGCCCAATATAACACCTGCATTGATATTGGCTTTCCAGACCGATACTTTTTTATCCATGGTTTTTCAGATTAATTAGCTTAAGTGGCTGTTCAAATGTCAGTAATAAGCAAATATAAAGGAAATATAATTAATTGCCATTTTCTGCCGCTGATTGATGATTTAATTTTTGTATACCGGGCAAAATTAGTAATTTTGC
>JAWLFR010000084.1:0-9688 GCA_041685495.1 Bacteroidales bacterium | reverse complement strand
ATTGAAGGAATTGATATTTACAGGCATCCACTGCCGTATGAGGCAAGGGGTCCCTTTGGTTACCTGGCAGAGTACGGTACAGCCCTGTTCTGGGAATTTGTGCTTAGCTGGAAGATATATTTCAGGAAGCGATTCCATGCAATACATGGATGCAATCCGCCTGACCTGATCTTCCTGGTAGCTATCTGGTTTAAACTGCTGGGTGTTCGTTATGTCTTTGATCATCATGATATAAACCCTGAGCTTTACCTTGCCAAATTTGGCAAGAAGGGTTTTTTTTACAGGATGATGCTGCTATTTGAGAGGCTGACTTTTGCTACTGCCAGTTACAGCATAGCAACCAACGAATCGTACAGGAACATAGCAATTAAGCGGGGTAAGATGCCCGGCGATAAGGTAAGCGTTATACGCAGCGGTCCGCGTCTAGACAGGCTTAAGATTATGCCGCGTAATGAAAAGTACCTCAGGGGCAGAAAGTACCTGGTGGGATATGTGGGAGTTATAGGTGAGCAGGAAGGTATAGACCTGCTGCTAGAATCAGTTGAGCATATTATAAAGCAGAGGCATGATATTCAGTTTGCAATAGTGGGTGGGGGAACAGATCTTGATAAATTAAAGAAGCTCTCTGAAGAAATGGGTCTGAGCGCTTATGTCGACTTCTACGGCAGGGTGCCCGATAAGCTGTTGATAGGCGTACTGAATTCCGCTGATATATGTGTAAATCCTGATAAGCCCACAGAGATGAATAACCTGTCAACCATGAATAAGATAATGGAATATATGGCTCTCAAAAAACCTGTTGTCCAGTATGACCTGAAGGAGGGCCGTTTTTCGGCACAGGAAGCTTCATTATACGCTGAATGGCATGATACAAAGGATTTTGCGGAGAAAATAATCTACCTTATAGACAGGCCTCAAATGAGAACGGAGATGGGGGAGTATGGATATAACAGGATAATAAATGAGTTATCATGGGATTATGAAAGCACAAGACTGCTCGATTTCTATAAAAAGGTATTAAATACAGATGCCGTTTAATAGTATTGAATATATTATTTTCCTTATAGTAACAACAGCCGGTTTCTTTGTTACACCCTACCGGGCAAGGTGGTTGTGGCTGCTTGTTGCCAGTTCGTACTTTTATTCACGGAGCAGTATATTATACCTGGGTGTTTTTTTCCTTATCCTGGTATTTAACTATTTTGCCTCACTGCAGATATGGAAAGCCGGTGGCCCGCAGAAAAAGAAAGTATTTGTTATTACCCTGTTACTGAATATCGCCATCCTTGCCTTCTTTAAATACGCCGGTGCCTTTGACAATATTATAAGTGACATTACCGACTGGAATGACTCCTTTTTTGCTTATATAGCCTTTCCCCTGGGAATATCTTATTTCGTTTTTACATTGCTGTCTTATCTTATTGAATTAAAGAGGGGTAAGATAGAGGCAGAGAAGCATCCCGGCATATTTATCAGTTCATTTATGTTCTTCCCCAAGATTGCCCAGGGTCCTATTGAAAGGCCGCTCAGGTTTATGCCCCAGTTTCACCAGGTACATGTATTCACCTTTTCCGGGACTGTCTCAGGCCTGAAACTGATAATATGGGGACTGTTCAAAAAACTGGTGATAGCTGACAGGCTGGCAATATATGTCGATACTGTATATGGCAACCATGATTACCATAATGGGACATCATTACTGCTTGCAACAATATTCTATTCATTCCAGATCTATGCTGACTTTTCAGCATACACAGATATTGCAATAGGCTCAGCCCGCCTGATGGGCTTTGAACTGTCTAAAAATTTTAACAGGCCCTACTTTGCATCCAGCATAAAGGAATTCTGGAACCGCTGGCACATTAGCTTCTCACTGTGGTTAAGGGATTACCTTTTTCTTCCTCTGGCATACTGGTTTATGGATAAGTTTCAGAATATATCAGGCCTTACAAAAGCGATTGAAAAACTTATTTATGCTATGGCCATCATAATAACATTTTTTATATGTGGACTGTGGCATGGGGAAGGACTTAATTTTATTGTATGGGGACTCTTATTCGGTGTCGGTCTTGCCCTTGCAAATTATACAAGGAAGACAGGCCGGAGACTGAGACGAATGGCAGGCTTATCGAAGAGGTCGGTCATACTGAGAATCTTTAATATATTTGTTACATTCCTATTCGTATCATTCGCGTGGATCTTCTTCAGGTCACAGGATATAAATATGGCTTCTGATATCATCGTTAAGGTGTTTTCAGACCATGGAAGCATGTTTATCGGGAAGCCATCGGATATAATTTTTTCAGTGAGCGGAATCTTTATGCTTCTTATAATTGAGTTGAGACAGGAACTTAAAACAGGCTCTGAGCTGCCTTATGAGAGTAAGAAATGGCTGCCCGGGCAATTGTTTTATGCGGTATTGATAGTTTTAATCCTTATGCTGGGCGTCTTTGATGGCGGACAGTTCATATATTTTCAGTTTTAATTGATATGGTTAACAAAACAGGATATATACCATCAAAGAAACGAACAGGCACCTTCCTTACAAGGCTGCTGGTCTTTATTCTGATTGTCTTTGCTGCTGACCTGTTAACAGGTGAGACACTGAGGTATTATTATTTTCGCCAGGATAGCGGTCAGCTGTACCGTACTACATATTCTATTGATAGCACTGAAGCCGGAGTGCTTATTTTCGGGTCTTCCAGGGCTAATCATCATTATAAGCCGGGAGTACTGGCTGACAGGCTGGGGATGCAGGTATATAATGCAGGCAGAGAAGGAAATTTCATCTTTTATCATTACGCTGTGCTGTCGGCGGTACTGGAACGTTATACTCCGGAGCTTATAATACTCGATTTTGTAAGGGGTGAATTCATGTATAACAGTTCAAGCTATGACAGGCTCTCGACCTTGTTGCCTTACTACAGGTCGCACCCCGAAATGAGGGAGACAATACGGCTGAAGAGTAAGTATGAACCGCTGAAACTGATTTCAAGAATCTATCCCTTTAATTCTATGGTCTTAACCATTGCAGCAGCTAATGCGGGATTTTATGATTCAGAAGAAGTCGAAAATGGTTATGTACCCCTCTATGGAGAATGGGAAGAAGAGATGGCTGCTGAGATTGAGGCTGAGAATTATGAGATTGACAGTGTTGCGCTTGACACATACCGTTCATTCCTGGAGGACTGTGTTGAGGCCGGAATTGATGTATATGTATTCTGCTCACCTGTTTTTGTTGATTATCCTTATGGGGACCTCTCAGTGGCAATGGGTCACAGAATAGCCGGTGAGCTGGGTGTTAGTTTTGTTGATCTTACCAGTGAGCCGGAATTCACCTCTGATCCCAGGCTTTATTGGGACGTATATCATCTTAATGACAGAGGAGCAAAGGAATATTCAGAGATGGTAAGTGATATCATATCCGGTGATGAAAACAGGAATAACAATATTAATATTGAATAAGTTTAGAGAGCTATGGATTCACAGGCGAATATAAATGATTTTTTAAGAGAGTTGAAGCAGAAGAATATTGAATTATCATTCTCTGGTGGCAGGCTAAAGTACAGCGGACCTGAAGAGAATATTGACAGCGGCATACTGGCTAAGCTGAAAGAGAATAAGGGGCGGCTCATCAAATACCTCTGGCCGGATGACTGTCCAAATATGATGCCTGTAAATACAGAGGGCACACGCGTACCGCTTATACTTCTGCATGCTGGTGAAGCAAACTACAGTCTCAGCAAACACCTGGGTAAGGATCAACCTTTCTATGGCTTCTTTTATATCGGCTCCGAGGGTGAAAATATTCGATACAGGAGTATTGAATCATTTGCTGCAGAATATGTGAAACAGTTACGCAGGATAGTGCCAGAGGGCCCGTATATTCTCGGAGGCTTTTCAATGGGAGGCATACTGGCTTATGAGATGAGCATGCAGCTCAAAAAGATGGGAGAGAAAGTGCCAGGACTGATACTTGTCGATTGCGAAATACCCCGATACAGGAAAGATCTGAGGACAGGGGTAAAGAAAAAACTGCGTAATATTTATGATTATTTCTATTACAGGGGTAAGCATTTATTGTACAACTTACTGAGACCGGTAAATGTAAAAGTACCGGCAAAATTCAGGAAACAATATATACTATGGATTTACTCCCGCTTAATGAAGAAATATACCCCGGTAAGACATTATGATGCCGACCTGCTGCTATTCAGGACCGAGGCCAATAACTCCCCGAACAAGTATCTCGGATGGGATAGGCTGGCTGAGAATATTGAATTAGTAGAAATCAAAGGTGATCATGGTTTAATGTATACAGCCACAGGTAGTATAAGCATACTTAAAGAAAAGATTTCAGCACTGACAGCAAAAATTAATTCTTAGTATAGTATTTTGAGTATCCGGCATAAGGGCTTTTCCTGATATCAATATCATTGAACACAACATCAAAGTCGCCGACCGAGAACCTCTTAAGTGTCTCCATGGCTGTTTTGAATGTACTCTTCCTTGTAAAATTATTCCTTGCTACCACGGTTACATGCGAAGCATACTTAATCAGCTGGCTGGCATCGGATACCAGTCCCAGGGGTGAGCTGTCAATAATGATATAGTCATATTCTGCTTTAAGGTGCCTGAAAAGGCTGTCCAGCTCACCCTTTTCAATCAGTTCTGACGGATTGGGCAGTACCGGACCTGCAGGTATGATAAAAAGCTTATCATTATCAGTCGGTTTAATAATCTCTTCTATAGAGGTATTATTATTCATATATGTGGATATACCCTTATCATTCTCAAAGTCAAATTTTTTATGCAGTGTCGGTCGTCTCAGGTCGCCGTCAACAATAACTGTTTTGTAGCCTACCGAGGCCAGTGCAACACCCAGATTATATGAAATAAAACTCTTACCATCTTTTGGTTGCGACGATGTAACCAGTATGACCTTATCACTTTGTTCCTTAAGATTGAAGACAAGCTGGCTTCTGAGGCTTCTGAATGACTCGGCAATAGCTGATCCCGGAGCTTGAGCAAATATCCTGTCGCTCTTAAATTTATTGCTGTATATTCTGGAAGTAAGAGCCTTGCCTGACAGTACGCTGAGCTCATAGGTGCTGTTAATCCTGTCATCGAGCAGTTCCCTCAGCAGGAGGTAAACACTGGGTAAAAGAAGTCCCAGCATAAATGCCAGTATATAGTTGGTACGGTTTTTTGGCTTTATAAGAGATGATGAGTTAAACCTGGCCTTTTCCAGAATCTCGTAATCCGGAAAGTTTGAGGCGAGAGCGATGGCTGCTTCCGACCTTTTCTCAAGAAGGAATGTATATATGGCATCATTGAGATTAAATTTGCGCTCGATACTGCCCATATTCATCTCTGTTTGTGGGAGTTTGCTTATCTCACCGGATAGTTTATCCTCCCTGTAATCAAGTTCGTTAATGCTCAGGTTGAGAGTGTTCAGGTTGTTCTTCGCATTTTCTGTAATAAGCTCTTTTTGGAGCTCAATTCGGTTTTCTACCTGGTCAAGGTAAAGGTTTTTTTCGGAGCTGCTGTTAAGCAGTTCCGACCTTTGCGAATTAAGGTCCAGCAGTTCCCCTATCATATCGTTCATTACAGGATCACTTATATTGGACGAAACAGGAGGCACAACCCCCTTTACGTCAGGATTGGTTTTAAAATGATTAATTACATATTCAAAGTACCTTTTCCTTACTTCAAGCTGTGACCTCTCCCGTTCAATCTGCTCGAGCTGGTCGTAAATCCTTTCTCCCTGGAAACCAAGATCGGTTACCTGGTTGTTCGACCTGAAATTTCTGAGCATGGATTCGGAGGCAACAAGTGAATCTGATATCTCTGTCAGCTGTGAATCAATAAATTTAACAGTGTTGAATGCAATCTTATTTTTCTTTGCCAGGTTCTCTTCCATGAAGGCATTAATATAACTGTTCAGGAAGGTGATCGATTTGTCAATATTTTCACCGCGGAAATGAAGCTCAATTATAGAGGCCATAAACGATACCGGTGTTATCTCCAGGCTGTTAAGGTAGGCCATAGCCAGGTTGTCAGGGTGAAAGAAGGTAAAGAAATAGTCTTTTTCCTTATTCTCCTCACCCTGCATTGCATCAGGGAACAGCGAAATGGAGAACTTGAAATACTCTCCTGTCAGCGTCCTGTTATAGTAACCGAGGGTGTCAGTCTTAAAAGTGACCTCTTCTTCCAGTACCCTGTCGTCAATATAATTATAAAGACTTATTGTTTGCTCAGGTATCCTGAGCAGGTAGGTTGAATCTGAAAGGTGCCGGACATACATTTTGCAGCCAAGAGGCTGGGTATGTGACTTATCCATCGTGACCCTGAAAGGGGAAGCTTTGTATATCTCGCGGATTTGTTTTAAAAAACCTTTGTTCTCAGAATAATAAGCAATCTCAAAATCCAGTTTGTCAAGAGTTTCTGATACCAGTGAGTATGATGAAAGATTATTTACATCATCTTCAATATTTCTACTGGGAACAATATTATTGTTTCCTGCAAACATATTGTCAGATGCCAGCAATGTTGCCCTGTTATCTTTAACCGGAGCAATAGTCGAATTTACTTCATATTCCTTTGTGGCAGATTTGTTATAAAAATGAGCCCCTGCAATAAATATCACAAGGCTGGCTATATAATAGTATTTAAACCCGAATATCTTGCCTGCATAAAATAATACAGGATTTGTTTCCTTATCAGAGTTGCTTTTATTCATTTCCATTTATTTTTAATTACCTGCCGGTACACCTGCGAACAGTAATATTGCAATCAGTGTTGAAACCGTTCCCAATACTGTATTAAAGGTATTGTTCTGATAATTTGCTGAGACGCGTTTTAAAGGCTCAACAACCACTATGTCATTGGGCCTGATATAATACTCGTCTTTTCCTGCTATCTTAGAATTCGTAAGATTGAGCTTATAATGAGTGATACGGTCATTTTCGTCGCGTATAAGCACAATGTTTTCCCGGCTTCCAAACCTTGTGAGGCCTCCCCCGAGAGCCAGGGCTTCGTATATGTTTATTCTGTCACTTGAAAAAGAATGTACTCCCTGTGAATTCACTTCTCCGATAACAGTGACCCTGTTATCAATGTATTTAATTACTGCTTCCGATCCGGGGACAAATTCCTTTAGAAGTTCAGTCATTTTATCACTGGCTTCATGAATAGTTAATCCTGAAAGGTTTATCTTTCCGACGAAAGGAAAGTTTATATTACCTGATTCGTCAACGGAATAACCTATTATATTGCTGGTATTGTTTGCAGTAATATCATCCACGGCGTTGAATACCTGGTTAGCTTCCTCGTCTATACTTAAAACCCTGATAAAAAGCCTGTCGTGTGGCCTTATCAATTTCTTTTTCATAGGATTTACATATGGTGCCTGCAGTTCATCTATATCATTGAAATACTTGAGTTTTTTGGTTGGCACGCATGATGTAGAGGCAATAATGAGAAATAATGCAAATGCTATTTTAAGGTTTGACTTGATATTCATGATCATAACTGGCCATATTAGTATAGTTAATTTATGATAATAAAACACTCTTAAAACACAATTGTTCTGAGAATTTAAGATTTTCCCTGCAGAGCCGGTACTGAACACATAAACACCCGGTATTCATTATTAATTTTAACCGCCAGCTTATTTAGATCTTATTTTATGGTGACGGCTGAACTTTTCTATTCTATATCCCGTTATAAGAAGTAATACCGATATATTATCTGATGTTGTATATTTCAATTGTTTATTTTTAAGAGTACAGGATATCCTGACAATAGTCTGCTGGATGATAAAAAAAATACTATTATGAGAATATTTGCCATCCTTATATTGATAATTTCGATTAACTATCCCAGTCATGCCCGCAAATACTATGTAAGTAATGAGGGTAATGACTCTGATGACGGACGCTCGCCTTCTACAGCCTGGGCGAGCATTAATAAGATAAACAATGCTTCCCTGCAGCCGGGAGACAGTATTTTCTTTGAGTCTGGCGGACTGTGGAGGGAGGCCCTGGAAATTCCCTCCTCGGGTTCGGAAAGTGATTATATTTACTTTGGCCCATATGGTGAAGGACCCCGTCCCAGGATCTATGGATCGGAGACATCTGCCTGGTCGGAATATGCAGCTAATATCTGGGTTTCTGATCAAAGCTTTGAAAATCCTGCTAGCGGGTATCCCGGGGGTGTGTTTTTTGAAGCTGGTGATACTATATTATGGGGCCAGGCTCAAAAAGATCTTGTTGACGATCTTTCTGCGGATCGCGACTGGACCTGGTACGACGGTAATATTTACATATATAACTCATCTGATCCTGCTTCGGAATACAGCAGTGTTGAGGTAGGGCAGAGGGATTTTTGCATATATTTTGACGAGCATGACTATCTTGCATTTGATAGCCTGGATATAAGATACTCAAAGCTTGCAGGGTTTAAGGAACAGTGGCCTTTTAATAATGAGACGGGGCTTGAGGTTAAGAATTGTTATGTAAGCCACATAGGGATAAAAGGCAGCAGGGTAGGTTATGGAATTGAGTTCTGGCATTCAGACTCTCATGTGCACAATAATATAATCCGGGAATGCGGGAGAAGAGCTATATCAACACGACCGCAGGACGCATCATCAGGCAGATTGCATGATGTTCTTATTGAATATAACACAATCTCAAATTGTTATCATGCAGGAATAGATATTGCTGGTGAAGAACTCGCTACATTTGAAAACCTTACAGTAAGGTATAATTATATATATGAAACTGAAAATCAGCATACCGTGGCACCGGAAGGATATTCAATGGCACATATAGGTATTAACGGTAAGGAAACTGCGAACAGCTTCACAAACATTATGGTATATGCCAACATAAGTGTGGCACCCACCCAACCGTCAATTATCATTTATAATGGACAGAATATTAAGGTCTATAACAATACCTTATATGGATGTAATCAAAACTCGGATGCTTTTAACGGACAGCTTTACCTGCATGGCAAAACCCATGATTGTGAAATTAAAAATAATATCTTTTATAATAATAATGATTTCTCAAGGAATAGTTACTGGCCATGTATTTATTCAACTTTTGAAACAGATTTTGAATCTGTAGATGTAGATTACAATCTGTATTATATTGAAGATGAAAATAATATGCTTTTTAATATTCAGGGTAGCGGAGGTCCTTATTATAGTAATGAATGGGATTCATACTTAAATACCATAGGGTGGGACTCCCATAGCCAGGAGCCACAGGATCCGCTTTTTGTTTCACCAACAGATTACAGGTTGAAGGAAGGTTCACCAGCCATAGGGGAAGGATTAGCTGTTGGACTGGAATATGATTATATGGGTAACTCTTTTAACAATCCGCCCAGCATAGGAGCAATAGAAGGCACTGTGGTAAGTGTATCCGATCTTTTCAGTGATAATGACATCCGGATATATCCTAACCCTGCCGGAGGTGATTTTCATATTGTACTACCGGATTATTTAACGGAGGGAGAGATAAAATTAAGAATTTATAATCTCTCTGGTGTACTTATTCATGAATCTGTAAGAAATGCAGGACAAAAGGAACTTCTGTACAGATTAAATATACCATCCGGAATATCTATTCTTGAGATTAGTAATAAGAACAAAATAATTGCTACAGGAAAGGTT
>JAWLFR010000011.1:0-37347 GCA_041685495.1 Bacteroidales bacterium | reverse complement strand
ACACGGTCAGTATATAACATAAGAAAGCGCGAACCTTTTAAGATCCGCGCTTTCTTCTATTTTAAAAATATTATGACTTCTTTGTCTAAGCAATTATTATGAACGTACCGCTGCCGGCCAAAACCGGCAAACCGTCCTTTCTGCGGCCTGTACAAACAGTTACCATAATAATTAATAAGCTAACTAGTCCTCATCTTTAAAAGTACGCATATAGTTTACCATATGCCAGATATCTTCATCAGATATCTTATTCTCATATGCAGGCATCTCACCGCGGCCATATTTGGTCTTGTAAAAATGCTCACCGTCGGTCTGATCCTGGTAGAGGTCGCCTGAAAAATCACCTGAAAAGGTCTTCAGAGCCCTGGCTTTTACACCGTCGCCCAGTCCTGTTTTACCGTGACATGATGCACAGTACCTTTTGTATAATGATTCACCTTTCTTCAGGCTGGCTGCATCAGCCTCAACAGGGTTTTCCATATTCTTATACTCATCCGGCACCTCCCATGGCTCCGGCATCTTCTGTCTCTGCGGGCTCATTGCCATAAAAGCAAAACCCAATCCTGTAAGTAACAGGCTAATAGTTAGAATTCTAAGTGTTTTCATAATAATCAATTTTTAATTCATTATAAATAATACAATAATCGTGCAAGTAATCTTTATTAAACTGTTTCTGTCCGTTTTTAAGCTCCCAATATATATCATTCCACTACTTTAACATCCAGCACTGCTGCAAAGTTCACCCTGCCCCGTTTTTCCCTTTACTCTTTCCTGACATACACTGTCCGGGCACAGTGTATTATTATCTCTGTCACCAATAACTGCTTCTCTTCTATTCATGTTCTTCATGATACCCGTTAATCATACTTTTAAAAAGTGTTGTGGGTTTTTCACCCAGGGTACAGGTATATATATGTATTACCAGGAAAACCGAAAGAATAAATCCCATGGAAATATGCAATATATCAGTAATCAATAAGCCGCTGACTCCAAAAAACTGCTGTACCAGTATTTCAGGGAATAAGAGTCCAATACCTGTAATAATAATAACAGGCATACCAACATACATAACAAGTACATAAGAGATTTTTTGCAGCGGGTTGAATTTTTCCTGGTAGGTCACCGGGAAAGGATGCTCTTCATTTTTAAACATCCCGAAGGCATAATATTTTAACTGGGTAAAAAGCCTTTGCCAGAGATTTTCTTTTTTAATCCTGTAATGCCTGCCGTTGGATGTAAGGATGTTTCCCAGGATAAAAACCGCATAATTGACCACAAGAATAATAGCCGCCACATTATGCCATGCCACGGCCTGGTCAAAACGGATAAGGGAAAATGATCCTTCTGATGTTGCAAACTGCATACCGATACCTGTAAATATCAGGATAAGAAATAATACGGCATTCAGCAGATGCCATAACCTGATCCAGACCGGATATAGATAAAGTCGCTTTTCCATTTATTAACTTTTCTTTAAAATTCTAAAAAACACATGTACTAATAATATAAAAATTACTCCGGCGAAAATTATAAAACTCAGGTAATTAAGGATAACATTCCTGTGAGCCCCTATAACAAAGGACTGGTTCAGGATAACGCCATTAAGGAACCCAACATCACCCCTGAATTCCTTGCTCTGGTATTTATAAAGGGTTGCCATCAGGCGTGAATCGGCGGAATGGCATTCTGTACACCTTTTTACTGCCTTATCCATAGGCAGCACCTTATGGGCGATCAGTATGCTGTCATTTATTTCTGTATGACATTCCAAACATCTGACATTTTTAAAATGGGCCTCCTGGTTAGGCAGCCAGCTGTGACTCTCAACTATCTCAACCTCCTCGCGGTCGGTCAGAAGCTGAAAATTATCGAAATTGGCATGACATTCCAGGCATATATTATTATTTTCCAGTATCGCCTGTTCAAAATCTGTTGTATTCCTTATCAGCACCTCATAACTGTGAGGATCATGGCATTTCCAGCATGAAAAACCTTCTATCTCAGCATGCGTGCTTTCCAGGTATTCATTCTCTATTTCTTCAAACTGAAAATGAGCATACTGCTCATCATATCCATGGCAATCGTTGCAATTATACGGTTCTTCCAGCCTGGCTGCCGTTGGATGCGGGAATTCTTCAAAATCATACGAATGACAATCGGTGCATGCAAAGCTCCAGTGATTGGACTGGTAAAATTCATCCCTGTCTACAAAATAATCATCAGCCATAATCCTGTTCTGTGTAACTCCCAGGGCAGTATCGGTAAGTTCATAATAGGGTTCGCCGTGGCAAACCAGACAGTTCTCGTTGTCTTCAGCGAAAATATTATTCTCCATACCCTTTACCACCTGGAATTCATCTTCAGGCTCCTGCAAAACGGGACCATCTTCTCCCGTAAAAAAAACAAAGGCAAGGATTGCTGTAAAAAGAGTTATTGCAATCTTCATAATTTTAGCAGGGATTTAAAATCTTACTGTTATATTCATACCTACAAGAAATTCACCTTCCCAGAAATCATTTTTATTATATACGAAATTCCTTTGCCCTACAATTGCCTTATAATTGGCAAAGAAAAGCTGGAAGGCATGGGTTGGTGTACTTTTTTCCCAGCCTAAAACTATCTGTGGCAAGGTCCTTTCAAAGTTGTCAGTTCCGTCTCCGTCAGGATCCGTATCCGGCGGCGTAAAAAGGTAATCATACTCAAATATTATGGCATGAGAAGGCACAAAAGTGAATTTACCGCCGGCATGCAGTCCGAAATTAGCATTATTATAACCTGTCTCAACTGCATTTAAATAGATAAAGGTTGGGGCTAGCTGTAAGGATATAGCCTCTGAGAATTTTCTTGCAACGATCAACTGGTGGAAATATGACAGTTTATGTATTGTCCTGAAATTTTCCGGAGGTCCGAAATTATCATCAGCCCTGGCTTCAACAGCCATATTACCGTAATAGGCCAGGGACACCGGCATACTCCCTGATTCGGTTTGCTGAAGTATTGCATATTTGCCCTGCAGTTCCCATAAATTCAGGTCTTTGGTGGCTCCAACACCAACCATAATCCTGTCTGTAACACCATAATTCAGTCCAAGCCTGATATTTGAGGGTGAATAGATACCGAATAGTGACTGGTGCCCGTTTGTTACCTCACCAAAGCGGTGGTGGATCTGAAATTCCAGCATTCCTTTATAAGGAGTCATGATAGTCTGGTTATCAGCCAGGATGCCTGCTTCAAAAGTGAACATTACCGGGTAATCCTCCTCTTCATCCTGTGAAAACAGTGGGATTGCAATAAAAGCAATAAGTAATAATGAGAATATCTTTTTCATTGTTATCGGTTTATATTGGTTATAGTTTTTCAATTATTCTGTGCTCCCTGGTGTATCCAGTCCAGTAACAAAGAGCGGTCATCATTACTCCATGTGCCACCGTGACCAGGATCATCTATCTTAATCACCAGTGAGCTTTCCTCAGGCTCATCAAGATTGATATAATTACCTTCTGTCAGCTCTTCATATGATTCAGATTCCCTGAGATCCGGCTTAATTCCACCCCCGTGGCAACCTGTACAGTCATAAGCAGGAAACAGCGGGGCTATATCCGTGCTGTAATAAACCGTGTCATAAGGCTGTGTTGTATCAGGCGGCTCATAGACCGGGGGGTCATAGCTGTATTGCTCACACGCCGTTAATCCTGCTATTGCTAAAATGATTAATGCTAAAGCAGTATTGCTGATGGCCATCATTATCTTTCTGTTCATTTTCATTAACTTATATTAAAATCTGTTATGTATTATTCAATTGGTAAATATATCGTATCTAACTATGAAGGCATAGTCCGGTTAACAGATACGTTTACATAGTTAGAACTGATCTTTATGGCTAATTTTATTGATATAAATCATGTTTTTAGCTATCTTCTGACGTTTTTCCCACCAGGAAGCTGACAATTCAGGTGCCTGTTCCGGTAATAATGACCTGTCGCCCTGAGCATTTCCCGGCACAATATATAGCAAGATAAGATATTATCCCTGATTATATTCATGCTGAATCAGTTTTCTGATAACACAGCATGTCTTTCAGGGTGATAATTAAAGGATAAAAAAAGCCCCCTGCTTCAGGGGGTCTTTAATTAGTGATTATAACTCTTATGTTATCCTGTATGTTATGATCAGAATTTAAGGGCTTATAAAAACCTGCCTGTTATGATCAATATTTGACAGGCTTACATAAAAACCTTTACTGATACGATCAGAATTTATAGGTATTATCATCTATCAGTTTATCAGCGATAAGCCTGCGGGCTTCCTTCACATTCACGCCTTCCGTTTCGGCCAGGCTGCTGATAACTCCAGGTAACCCGGCTGCTATATCCCCGTCTTCAATTGAATAGACAGCGTCCAGGGCGGCTTTGCGCACCTGCTGCACAGAATCATAAACATAAACATCAAGTATATGTTTGTAAATACCTGCCTCTCCTTTCATATCTGCAATCTTTTTCACTCTCAAAGCCAGTGATTCGGCTATATATATTTCCATTATTATATCGGAAATATTATTAAGTACCTCCTGCTCATGCACCAGCTTACGTCCGTATATTTTGGAAGCTGTATTCAGCAGCAGCAGTGCAATTTTTTTCATATTGCCTGTATATCCTGAGCTGGCGGTAAAGGAATCATCTTCATCCTTTTTCCTGTAAACCGGCACAGAGGAAAGATCTTCAGCCAGCTTTTCCGCTTCATCAAAAAGGCCATACTTCCCTTTCATTGCCCTTTTCATAGCAGTATCAACTACCAGTATCCTGTTTATCTCATTTGTACCTTCGAATATCCTGTTAATTCGTGAATCGCGGTAACCCCTTTCAACATCCATCTCGGAGGAATAACCCATGCCACCATGTATCTGCACTGCTTCATCGGCAACAAAATCCAGCATTTCCGAGCCATAAACCTTAAGTATGGCAGCTTCCACTGCATAATGGGCTATGGCATCAATAGAGGCACGTCCTTTCTCACAGCCTTCAGACTTATAAATCTCCGTCAGCCTGTCAATATCCCTGCTTACCCTGTATGTAGCCGATTCAGCTGCAAATGTTCTTATCACCATCTCAGCGAGCTTATGTTTGATAGCTCCGAAGGTGGCTATGGCACTACCAAACTGCTTCCTCTCACTGGCATACTGAACAGAGTCAATAATAGCCTTCTTGGCTGCCCCGATCACGTTGGCTCCAAGCTTTATCCTTCCCATATGCAATATACTGAGCGCTATCCTGAAACCTTCGCCTCTTTTGCCGAGCAGATTGGAGGAAGGCACTTTCACATCGTTATAGTATATCTGTGCTGTTGAGGATCCTTTAATCCCCATTTTATGCTCATCAGGACCGATAACCACTCCCTCACTGCCGGTGTCAACTATAAAAGCGCTGAGCACCCTGTCATTTTCTATCTTGGCAAAGACCGTTTGTGTGTCTGCAAAGCCGGCATTGGTTATCCACATCTTCTGACCGTTGAGTATATAATGGCTGCCATCCTCAGAAGGTATGGCATTCGATTTGCCTGAGTTGGCATCGCTGCCTGCTCCAGGCTCTGTAAGGCAGTAAGCCCCCAGCAACTCACCTGTAGCCAGTTTGCTTACATACCTCTGTCTCTGGTCCTCATTACCAAAATATTGTATGGGCAGAGTGCCTATACCGCAATGGGCCATAAAAGCCACTGAGAAGGAATAAGCTGCTCCAATGGTTTCAGCAGCAAGCATCTGGGTAACAAAAGACTGCCCGAACCCTCCATATTCTTCACTTATTGATATGCCCATCAGCCCCAGTTCGCCTGATTTTTTAAGCAATGATTTCATCAGCTCACGATCACCCTTATCGAGGTCATCCAGCCGGGGATATACTTCGGTATCAAGAAAATCCTTGCATGTCTGTGCTATCATTAACTGTTCTTCATCATATTCCTCCGGGATA
The DNA here is from genome assembly GCA_041685495.1 of Bacteroidales bacterium. Taxonomy (GTDB): domain Bacteria; phylum Bacteroidota; class Bacteroidia; order Bacteroidales; family VadinHA17; genus UBA9300. The sequence continues at coordinate 31,384 of JAWLFR010000011.1, read as the reverse complement.
AATACATCTGCGGGATCAACATCACGTACCAGGAATTCTCCACTTTTAAGCAGTTTGTTATCTTCCATTTCAATTGATTTATTTTAATTAATAATCTATATTTCCAGTGCTTCTGCGATAATTTCAGCTATATCCATGTTTTTCACCTCTTCCTCCCTGTTTTTATACTTGAGTCCATCTGTTATCATGGTCATACAGAAAGGACAGGCTGTTGCAATGATACCTGCTCCCGTCTCAAGGGCTTCTTCTGTTCTTTCAATAAAAACCTCCTTATCTCCTTTCTCTGCTTCTTTGAACATCTGGGCTCCACCGGCTCCACAGCACAGGGCAAAGCTTCTGTTCCTCTCCATCTCCTTCAGGTTCGGGCTGACACTCTTCAATAATGACCTTGGCTCCTCGTAAATATTATTCCCTCTCCCGAGGTAACAGGGGTCATGATAGCTTATTACCTTGTCGCCCAATACACTGCTGTCCAGTTTCAGCCTTCCCTCCTTTACCATATCATCAAGAAAGTTCACATAGCTTATAACCTCAAAATCAGCGCCCAGGTCAGGGTATTCATTTTTAAAAATATTATAACAATGCGGGCAGATGGTTATTACCTTTTTTATATCATATGCCTTGAATGTTTCTATATTCTGCATGGCCTGCATCTGGTACACCATCTCGTTGCCCGCTCTCCTGGCAGGATCGCCCGTGCATGTCTCTTCCTTACCCAGTACAGCATAGCTGACATTGAGGAAGGACAGTATCCTGGCAAAGGCAGCAGCTACCTTTTTATACCTGTCATCAAAGGCACCTGCACAACCAACCCAGAAAAGATATTCCACCTTCTCTCCTTTACCGGCCAGCTCTGCCATCACAGGCACTTCAATCTTTTTTGTTTCCATAAAAGGGATTATTGGGGTTCTTTGATCTTTATTTCGATATTCCGGGCCCACTGCATCCGGTCTTCAGATGAATACTGCCAGGGGGCCCCGTTATTTTCAATATTATTGAATACAGCCTTTACTTCACCCGGAGCCTGCCCTTCTTCCATTACAAGATATCTTCTCATATCAATTATCAGTTCAGGGTGGTTGATATTAACAGGGCATTCTTCTGCACAGGCATTACATGTTGTACAGGCCCAGAGTTCCTCCATGGTGATATAATCCCCCAGGAGGCTCCTGCTATCGTCATAATCCTTTCCTTCAGCAACAAGTCCCGGCCCTTTCTCATCCATACGGGCACGCAGGTCCATCATAATCTTCCTTGGTGACAGCTTTTTGCCGGTAATGCTGGCCGGACAAACAGATGTACACCTGCCGCACTGGGTACATGACAGAGAATCGAGGTAGTTCTTCCATGTCACATCCTCAACATCCTTCACACCGAACCTCTCAGGCGGTGTATCATCGGGGGCCGCACTGAAGGCTGTATCCGGATTAAGCATAAGCCTGACTTCCCTGGTCACACTGTCCATATTAACTATCTTGCCCAGCGGCCTCAGCCTGGAAAGATAGACATTGGGAACAGACATGAACACATGGAAGTGCTTGCTGTATGGCAGCATATTGGCAAAGATGAATATAAGCAGGATATGTACCCACCAGTATATTTCATGCTGCATATAAATTTCTTCCGATCCGGCACTCGTAAAAAGCGTTGCCAGCAGGGAGCTGACAGGAAACACGCCTGCCACTTCATGTCCTGTTTTAATATTATATGCATACCAGGCTGCGTTCATACCAAGAAGGCTGAGCATAAGCAATAATATCATGGTCAGGGCTATACTGGCATCTATATGTGATGCTTTTTTCATCTCCGCACCTTCAAACCTGCTTATATGAAAGAATAACCTCCGTGCAAGGAAGATGAGTATTGAAACGGCCACCAGCAATGCAAAGACATCCCCGGAAGCAATTATTATATCATATATTATACCCAGGGATTTAAATATCTTTTCGGTGCCGGCAAGTCCATCAATTATCATTTCAATGCTGCCCAGCAGGATAACACAGAATCCCCAGAAAACAAGGGCATGAAAAAAGCCAATGACAGGCAGCCGGAAGATCTTTGACTGCCCGAAAGCAACCTTCATTGTCACAGCCAGCCTTTTGCGGGTATCCTTAACAGGGAAAGCCGGTTTTGTAAGTTTAAAAAAACGTATCAGCCTGAGTGCTGTATATGAAAAAACACCCAGGGTAATAATCAGTACTAACGCGAAAACAATCTGTTTAGACATATCACTGTTTTTGAACAGGTGTTTACCTGGATTTCACCTTCCTCACCGCCTCATTAAGGGAGGGTAATACCTTAATAGCATCACCGATGATACCATATTTCGCCGACTCAAAAACAGGGGCATCCTTATCGTTATTAATCGCGACTATACATTTCGATGAGCTCACACCCGCTATATGCTGGGTTGCCCCCGAGATACCAACGGCTATATACAGGTCAGGGGCTATTATCTTGCCCGTCTGCCCGGTATGCTCCTCATGCGGTCTCCACCCCTCATCTGACACAGGCCGGGAACAGGCTGTGGTACCTCCAAGCAGCTCAGCCAGCTCTTCCAGGGGTGCCCAGTTATCAGGTGATTTCATGCCCCTGCCACCAGAAACAACAATGCTGGCATCAGTAAGCAGCAGCTTGCCGCTCTGCTTTCTGACATCCCTGACATCCGTGCTGATAAGGTCCTTATCAACATCATAGCTAATTTCTTCTATTTCGGCTTCAGCAGGTGACTCAGTGATCTCATACGAGTTTTGTGCCAGGGTAAGAATTTTTACCTCCGATTTAATAATAACATTGGCATAGGCATTACCCGAATACACCCTTTTGTTTACGGTAAAAGGCTCTGTTGATGAAGGCAGCCTTCCTACCCCTGCTCCAACACCTGCTTTAAGACGAACCGACAACCTGGGAGCCAGGGCCTTGCCGGTGTTATTGTTAGCCATCACAATCACTTTCGCATCATTTTTCCCTGCCATATCAGCCAGTATGGCGCTGTATGCCCTGCTGTCCAGACCCTTAAGCTGCGGGCACTTTATGCTGAGTATCCTTGAAGCTCCATATTTACCCAGATTCTCCAGTTCGCCGCTTTCCACATCACCTATTGACACGGCTATGACGGAGGAGTCAAGCATATCAGCTATCCCCCTGGCATATGATACAAGTTCGTAAGATAATTTCTTAAATTTTCCGTCCCAGTTTTCGGTATATACTAATACAGACATTTTATTTCCTTATTTAATTAAACAGTAATTTTATATGACCTTCTCCTGGTTCTGCAGGATATCAACCAGCTCTTCCGGTTTATCAGCATCAATAAAGCGGCAGTCTTCTTTTTCAGGCGGCATCTCGTAGGAGACAAGCTCTGTAAGCGCTTCTGTTTCCTCCGGCTCCACCATTTTAATTGGCTTTGACCTGGCCATCATAATACCCCTCATGGCTGCTATCCTTGGTTCTTTTGCTATTCCTTTCTGTACAACTGCAACAAAGGGCGTTGGGACAGTCACAAGCTCTTTTCCGCCATCAATCTCACGGGTAATCAGTATATCCCCGTTTTCTATCTCTATTCCGGATACCGCGGACACAGAAGGATAATCCATGAACTCGGCCAGCATACTTCCTACTGTCGATCCGTTAAAATCACTGGATTCAATGCCGCAGAGAATAATATCAAAATTATCCGCCCTGACAACAGAGGCCAGCTGGGATGCCACAAAATAAGCATCAAGCGGAACGGCATCAATCCTTATAGCGCTGTCAGCACCTATGGCCAGGGCTTTACGTATTACAGGCTCCGAAGAGGCCGGTCCTACATGGGCAACCGTCACTGACTCAATAAGTCCGGGATTGCTGTCTTTCAATTCAAGCGCACGGGTGAGGGATAACTCATCCCATGGGTTAATTACCCATTGTATCCCGGCAGTATCAAGTTCATTATTATCGGTGAACTTTACTTTAGTCGTTGTATCAGGAACATTACTGATGCACACAAGGATTTTCATGTATCGATGGTTTTAAATTTAATGTTATGTTTTATAGCTAATTACCAGCTTAAATATAAAAATTAACCCTCTCATATCTAACCTTTTGAGCGAACAAATATATAAAAAAATGCATGACCAACAAACCCGGGCATTATGGGCGGGCTACGTATTTCCAATAAAATTTCTAATTTCGCCGTCAATAAAAAACGGAGACTTTGGGCAGGTTAACAAAAGCATATATTGCAATTTTATTTTCAATGGCATTCTTTGCCTTTTCGTACGTATGGTTTAAGGTTGCAAACCAGGCATACCGGCCCCTTACTATAGTTTTCTTCCGCCTGTCAACAGCGGTAATTGTACTGAGCCTGTTCCTGTTTATTACAAAGAGGTTTGAAAAGATCAGAAAAGAGGACAGGATTTACTTCTTTTTTATTGCCCTTTTTGAGCCCTTCCTGTATTTTATCTTCGAGAGTTACGGCCTATCCTTTGTTTCTTCCACCGTTGCCTCTGTTATTATAGCAACAATTCCAATCTTTACGGCTATAGGAGCACTTATACTTTTCAGGGAAAAGCTGAGCATGTTTAATTACCTTGGTATTATAGTATCCTTTACGGGTATTTTTATTTTTACAGTTGCCGGCAAGAGCAACCTTTCCTTCAATACAAAGGGTGTAATACTGATGTTCCTGGCAGTAATGTGTGCCACGGGTTACTCGCTGATATTACGGCGACTGGCAAATAATTACAGGCCTGTCTTCATAGTAAATGTGCAAAACATTATAGGACTGAGCCTTTTTATCCCGGTATTTTTAATATCCGAAGGCAGCTACCTGAAGGATATGGTATTTAATGCCGAAGCCCTGATAGCGGTTGCCCAGCTGGCCATCTTTGCCTCCTGCGGTGCTTTTATTCTCTTCGGCTATACGGTCAGGGTTATAGGTGTAACCCGGGCAAATCTTTTTGCCAACCTTATACCTGTATTGACGGCCGGTTTTGCCTATTACACAATAAATGAAATAATTACCATAGAGAAATTTGCCGGCATCCTGATTATGATCATCGGTCTTTATATGGCACAGATACGCATCGCAGGAAAAAGGAAATTAAAGGAGGCTATTAATCCATAAGCCCTGCTGTTACAGAATGACAATCCCGGCGAACACCATCCCGTATATAAGCAACTGTATATTTGTGTGTTGCGACACATAAACACCCCTGTGCTTCAGTCCCACCCTTTGGATTTTGTCTTTATATGGCTATTTTTGCCATCAAAGTAAATTCAATAAGACACTATGTCAATATTCAATAAAGGACAGCAGTCCATTGCAAATAAGATAGAAGAGAACAGTAATATTTCCAGCTGGAAAGACTGGCGCTGGCAATTAAAGCATTCAATAAGATCAATTGATAAATTTGAGCACCTCACAGGTGTTAAGTTTGAGGATAAAGAAAGAGAGGAACTGGAAAAGACTTTTGAAAAATTTCCCTTATCCGTAACTCCCTATTATATATCGTTAATCAATCCCGATAATTTCCGCAAGGACCCGGTTTTCAAGCAGGCCTTTGGTGGTATAAATGAACTTACTGTTCATGATTCTGAATTCAAAGACCCCCTGGCTGAAGACAAGGACAGTCCGGTTGAGGGCCTGACCCACAGGTACCCCGACAGGGTCCTTTTCCATGTAAGCAATATCTGTTCAATGTACTGCAGGCATTGCACAAGGAAAAGGAAGGTTGGGGATATAGACTATATACCTTCAAAAGACCAGCTGAAAAAAGGTATTGAATATATAAAGAAGACACCGGCCATAAGGGATGTCCTGCTTTCCGGCGGTGATCCTCTTATGCTCCCCGACAGTTATATTGACTGGCTCCTGGGCGAACTTAAAAAGATCGAGCATGTGGAGATAGTCCGTATAGGAACAAGGATGCCGGTAGTCCTGCCATACAGGATAACCAGCGAGCTGATAAACATACTTAAGAAGCATCAGCCGGTATGGATAAACACCCACTTTAATCACCCCAGGGAAATAACCAGTTCATCTCGTGAGGCTCTGGCTATGCTGGCCGACGGAGGCTTCCCGCTGGGAAACCAGTCCGTGCTGCTGGCCGACATAAATGACTGTCCCAGGATAATGAGATCACTCGTGCACAAACTTGTTGAGAACAGGGTGAGACCTTATTACCTTTACCAGTGCGATCTCTCGGAAGGCCTGTCACATTTCAGGACCCCTGTGGGAAAAGGTATTGAGATAATGGAAAGCCTGATAGGTCATACCAGCGGGCTTGCCGTACCAACATATGTTATTGATGCACCGGGAGGGGGAGGAAAGATACCGGTGATGCCCAATTATATCATTTCATGGTCCACCAATAAAGTTGTACTCAGAAATTATGAGGGCATCATCACAACCTATCGTGAGCCTGAGAGCTATGAAGCTAAATTTTGTGACAGGAACTGTGAGGCATGCAACCTTGACCTGCAGCTTGATGGTGCTGATGAGTATGCTGCACTGGGTATTGAGAAGCTGCTTTCTGACCAGGACAAGACCATTTCACTTATACCGGATGATAATATAAGGCATAAAAAAAGAGAATAAGATGACAGACAGGGTGGTAACAACAGATAAAGGATCTGTACTTCAGCATGGTAAATATAATGACAGGATATACCTTATGAAGCTGGCGGAGAATGATGTCCCGTCCATTATAAGCGGGATGGATGACCTGGCGCATAAGAATAAGTACGGAAAAATATTTGCACGCATACCACTGTGGGCCCTGCCTGTTTTTAAAGCCAGCGGTTATATTTCCGAGGCATACATACCCGGCTATATAAGGGGTGAGGAAGATATCCATTTTGTATCTAAATTCCTCAACTCGGACAGGCTCAGGGGTATTGAAACAGATATGCTGGAAAAATTCAGCAATATACTGAATGAGGGTTATATAACCGATAAACCAATACCTGAAGGCAAGCACCGTATAGAAACTGTCAGTGAGGAAGAAGCTGAAGAAGCAGCTGCCCTGTTCAGACAGGTATTTGAAACATATCCCTTCCCCGTCCACGATCCTGAATTTATCATCAGTTCAATGCGCGAAAACACCAGGTACTTTGGTATCAGGGATAAGAAAAATAAATTCATTGCTATATCGTCAGCGGAGATAGATACCGATAACCTCTGTGCTGAAATGACTGATTTTGCAGTATTGAAATCCCAGAGGGGGAAAAAGCTCTCTATAATACTGCTGCAGGAGATGGAAAAACATATGAGAAGTATTGATATAAAAACACTGTATACAATAGCAAGGCTTAACTCGCTGCCAATGAACAAAACTTTTTTAAGGCAGGGTTATAAATATACCGGGACACTGATAAAAAACACAAACATATCAGGCAATATTGAGAGTATGAACATATTATACAAATCATTAAAATAATAATATGCACTGGATTGACCTGAGCATTTTCGGATTATACCTTATCGCTGTTCTTGGCGTGGGTTTTTATTTTCTTAAAAGGAACAAGACTACTGACGACTATTATGTTGGCGGCCGTGGAATGAGCAGTCTGCATATAGGACTGTCAGTGGTTGCAACGGATGTGGGAGGAGGATTCTCCATCGGTCTGGGTGGACTGGGCTTTATAATGGGACTCTCAGGAAGCTGGCTGCTGTTCACCGGACTGATAGGTGCCTGGCTAAGTGCAGTGCTACTTATCCCGAAAGTATCCGATCTGGCAAGGGCCAAGGGCCTGCTGTCCTTTCCCCAGTTCCTTGAAGTTATGTATGACAAAAGAGTTGCCCTTATTGCAGGCATTATTTCGGCAATCGGATACCTGGGCTTCACAAGCTCACAGATACTTGCAGGAGCTAAACTGGCCTCAGCAACATTTCTTGATCTCTCACTTAACAAAGCCCTGCTGATAATGGGTGTAATAGCTGTTACATATACGGTGGTGGGAGGACTGAAAGCCGTTATCTACACAGATACCGTTCAGTGGATAATATTGCTGTCCGGACTCATATTCATAGCAATACCTGTCAGCTATATTAAACTGGGAGGTTTTACAGCCATCAGGGATACTGTTTCACCTGAATTCCTGACCCTTACCAATGTAACATGGCAGCAGATCCTTAACTGGGCCTTTACCATAATACCTATATGGTTTATAGGCATGACGCTGTACCAGAGGATTTACGCCTCAAAAGATAAAAGGACGGCACAGAGGGCATGGTTTATTGCAGGTCTGTTTGAATACCCTGTTATGGCTTTCACAGGAGTTTTACTGGGACTCTTCTCCAGGGTGGCCCTGGATGCCGGGATGCTCACGGAATTCACTATGGGTGGTATGATAGACCCGGAGATGGGATTGCCTGCCCTGCTGCGCACCATCCTGCCGGTTGGACTGATGGGACTGGTCTTATCGGCATACTTCTCGGCCATAATGTCTACGGCCGACAGCTGCCTTATGGCCTCATCAGGCAATATTATAACCGACATCCTGGGCAAGCATGAATCAAAAAACAGCCTCAGATTGTCACAGCTTTTAACTTTGATCATAGGAGTAACAGCCCTTCTGCTTGCAATGAAAATGCCCAATGTTCTTGAACTGATGCTTCATTCCTACGCATTTATGGTATCGGGTATGATAATCCCCGTCCTGGCTGCACTCTTCACGAAAAATCCCGATAAGACGGGATCGCTGTGGTCAATGATATCAGGCGGATCAGTAACATTCCTTCTTATAGTATTGCCGGTTGAGCTGCCTATGGGACTGGACCCGATAATTTTCGGCATTACGGCATCCGTACTTGTATATGCCATTATAAGTTCCATTAACCAAAAAATCACAGGCGGAGAGATTAACAGGCATTAATACTATATATTTACCAATAATATTTATACCGGACAGGCGTTAAACTATTACCGGATGTTTTCCTTCACCTGGCCCGTGGTTTATAAATATGCACCTGGGAAGGCGGTCTTATGAAGGATGTGAAAAACCAGTAAAGCAGTAGCATGATAGATGTAAAAAACCAGCGAAACTGTCTCATGAATAACCTGAATAAACCAATAAACGCATGAGGCAAATTGTGATAGTGCTGATATTATCATTCAGTGTAAACGGTATACACTCACAAACAGGGGGAGATAATATATATGAATTCCTGAACCTGGGTCCCAATGCCTATATATCATCACTGGGCGGGTTTAATATTTCCACCTTCGGCCAGGACCCCACACTGGCTATGATCAATCCCGCCCTGTCAGGTGAAATGTCACATGGCAGGCTGGCTTTGAATTATGTGAACTATTTTGCCGGCATCAATTACGGCTCTGCCCTGTACTCACATTATTCTGACAGTCTCGGCTCATTTACAGCAGGCATTAATTATCTTAATTACGGAAAGTTTGACAGGGCTGACGAAGCAGGCAATATAAACGGCAGTTTTACGGCCTCGGAATATGCCTTTAATATAATTTATGCAAGACAGATTGATTCATCGTTCAGCTTTGGAGTAAACCTTAAACCAATATTATCCCAGCTCGAAAACCATATCTCGCTTGGACTGGCCCTGGATGCCGGTGCATCGTATAGAAGTCCTGACGGCCTGCTGAGTGCGGGCCTGGTCATCAGGAATATGGGATTTCAGTTAAAAAAGTATACAGGCAATAATGAAAAACTTCCGTTTGAGATAATGGCAGGCATAAGCAGCAGGCTCAGGCATGCCCCTTTCCGTTTCAGCCTTACCGCCAGGCACCTGGAGAAATATGACCTGATACACGAATATACCGGACAGGAAGAGAATACAGGGTATACCGGCATCGAAGAGATAGCTGAAAACATAATGCGTCACCTTATCTTCGGGGCAGAACTGATACCGAGCGAAAATTTCTTTATCTCGGCCGGCTTTAATTACCAGCGTCGAAAGGAACTCCTGCATGAAGCCAGGGCGTCAACCGTGGGGTTCAGCATGGGTGCCGGCATTAAGACTTCATCCCTTGACATAAGCCTGAGCAGGGCCAGGTATCACCTGGCCGGATCATCCACAAATTTCTCCCTGCTGATTAAACCCTCCCTTTTTAAAAGCTTCAGATAAGAGGAATTTCTTACCTTTGAGCCACTAATATTCAGTTAATGAAAAAAAAATTAATTATCGCAATTGACGGCTATTCCTCATGTGGAAAGAGCACCTTTGCCAGGGCAATAGCAAAAGAACTGGGCTACCTGTATATTGACAGCGGAGCCATGTACAGGGCGGTTACCCTTTTCTGTATGCGCAGGGCTTATATCTCAGAATCGGTGCTTAAAGAAAAGGAGATAATTGACAGTATAACAGATATTAATATTTCATTCCGATATAATGCTGACACCGGTCAGCACGAAACCTACCTTAATGGCGAAAATGTAGAAAAGGAGATAAGGCAGAAAAAGGTAGCATCATTTGTAAGTATTATAAGCAGGATAGGGCCTGTCCGCAAAAAGCTCGTTGCAATGCAGAGAGAGACAGGCATGCTGAAAGGTGTTGTTATGGATGGCAGGGATATAGGCACAGTTGTTTTTCCTGAAGCTGACATTAAGATCTTTATGACAGCATCTGAGGAGGTAAGGGCCATGAGGAGATTTAAAGAGCTGCAGGAGAAAGGTATTGAAGCTGACTTTGATGAGGTGCTTGCCAATATATCCGAAAGAGACAGCATTGACTCAGGCAGGGAACTGAGCCCTCTGAAAAAGGCAGATGATGCCTTGCTGCTCGATAACTCGGACATGACAGTAAGCCAGCAGATGGAATGGTTCAGGAAGATATTAAAGGAAAAAACAGGAAAATGAAGGTTGAGATAGAACAGCATTCGGGTTTCTGCTTTGGAGTGGAAAGGGCAATCAAAATGGCGGAGGAAGCTCTTGATGAAGGAGAGGAGATATTCTCCCTCGGACATATTGTTCATAATGAGGCCGAGGTTAAGCGACTGGAACGGCTGGGACTGGTAACAATAAACCACGATGAATTCCGAAGGCTGCAGGATAAAAAAGTACTGATCAGGGCCCACGGTGAGCCACCTGAAACATACGATATAGCCGCTGATAACAATATTGAATTAATTGAGGCTACCTGCCCCATTGTCAGGAGGATACAAAGAATGATCAAGGATGTCAATGAAAATTTCGGCGAGCAGCAGCAGACCCTGCTGTTTGGTAAAAAAAGGCATGCTGAGGTTATAGGCTTATTAGGACAGACAGGTGGTAAATCAATATTATTATCCGGACTGGAAGATATAGAAAAGGTTGATTTTAACCGTCCGGCCGTAATTTTCTCCCAGACCACCAAAAGCAGGGAGAGATATGCTGAACTGATAGAGGTCCTGAAAAAGGAATATAAAATGGCAGGCCATGATCCTGACCTTATGTTGCAGGTAAATAACACCATCTGCGGTCAGGTTGCAAACAGGGAACCGCGCTTAAAGAAATTTTGTGCTGAATATGAAATAATAATATTTGTAAGCGGTAAAAGAAGCTCAAACGGCAAAATGCTCTACGAGGTGTGCAAGGGGGTTAATCCTGACTCGTATTTTATTTCAGACGATTCAGAGATTGATTATTCGTGGTTCGATGGGGTAAGCTCGGTAGGCGTTAGCGGCGCCACATCAACCCCCGGATGGCTTATCAGGAAAGTGGCAGATAAAATTAAAGTGACAGGCGATAAAAGAATTTAATTATTACCGGATAAATAAATTACTTTTGTAGCGTTAAAAAAACATAGTTAAAAAATGACAAAGTTGAAAAAGATAGCTGTTCTGACATCAGGTGGTGACGCACCGGGAATGAATGCGGCCATAAGAGCTGTAACACGAACGGCCATATATAACAAACTGGAAGTGATAGGCATCAGGGAAGGTTACAGGGGACTGATTGAAAAATCCTTTGTGCCTCTATGGAGCAATGATGTAAGCGATATTATTCAGCGCGGTGGCACAATACTCAAGACAGCCAGGTGCATGGAGTTTAAAACTCCTGAAGGTCGGCAGATAGCATATAATAATTTAAAAGAGATAGGTGTTAACGGCGTAGTGGTTATAGGCGGTGATGGCACATTCACCGGCGCCAGAATATTTAATGAAGAATTTGATATACCCTTTGTAGGTATACCCGGAACCATAGATAATGATCTTTACGGCACTGACTACACTATTGGATATGATACAGCCCTTAACACCGTTGTTGAAGCTGTTGACAAGATAAGGGATACGGCAAGTGCACATAACAGGATGTTCTTTATTGAAGTTATGGGTGCTGAAGCCGGCTTTATTGCCCTCCGCAGCGGTATAGCCACCGGGGCTGAAGCTATCATAATACCCGAAGTGAGTGATGAAGTGGAAAAACTCAACCAGCTACTGGAAAGCGGCAGAAGACAGAGGGCAAGCAATATAGTAATTGTAGCCGAAGGGGATAAGGAAGGCGGGGCATATGCACTGGCCAACAGGGTAAAAGAACGTTATCCCAGTTATGATGTAAGAATTACGGTATTGGGACACCTGCAGCGGGGCGGCAATCCCTCCGCATTCGATAGGGTAACAGCCAGCAGACTTGGATATTCAGCCGTGGAAGCACTGATGGACGATCAGAAAAGCGTTATGGTTGGCTTGCAGAATAATGAGGTTGTGCTGGTACCCTTCCGTAAGGCTATCAAGCTTCATAAGAATGTCAGCCGCAGCCTTCTGGAAATAGCAGAGGTGCTGGCCAGCTGATAGCCTTACAGAATTTTATCTCCCCCCTTCTGCATGAAATACGAAACAGAATCCAGCAGGTTCTCTTTACTTATGGGTTTCTTAAGATAATCATCACATCCTGCTTCCAGTGCTGACTCCCTGTCGCCTGACAGTGCCATGGCTGTCAGTGCAAGTACCGGTAATCCGGGTTTCATCTGCTTAATTTTCCTTGTTGCCTCGTAGCCGGTAATATCAGGCAGGCGTATATCCATTATTACCAGCGATATATCAGGATAAAGGCTGATAAATTCAATCGCCTCCCTGCCTGTCTCGGAATGCAGTACCTGGTATCCCCTGGTTTTCAGTACCTGTTCGGCAAAAAGATAGTTGAACAGCTCATCCTCCACAACCAGTACCACTCCCCCCTTGCTGATTCCTGTACTATCACCAGCCCTCTCTTTCCCTTCCTTATCCTCAACAGGCCTGTAAGGCAAGGTAAAATAAAATGTGCTTCCCTTTCCCTTTTCTGATTCAAGCCATATACTGCCACCCATCTTTTCAACATAAGCCCTGCATATTGACAGTCCCAGTCCCGTTCCTCCCCTGCGGCGGGCCGGCCGTGTGTCAGCCTGACGGAAGCTCTCAAAGACAGCATCATGCAAACCGGACTCTATTCCCTCACCCGTATCCGCCACAGAAAATACGATACTGTCGCCTGCCTGCTTACAGGAAATACGTATAGCTCCTTTTGAAGTGAATTTGACAGCATTGGATATAAGATTTTCAAACACCTTGCGTATCTTGGTTTGATCAGTCAGAATATACTGGCCGTTTTTTAGCTCACCCTTCTCCACCGCAAATTTAACATTACGGGGTATAACAGGAAGATACTCCCTGTACATTTCATCAAACAGGCTTTCCAGGTTGACTGCCGATTCAAAAATTTCCAGCTGCCCGGCTTCAATCTTTGACATGTCCATTATATCATTGACTATATCCAGCAGCCTGTAGGAGCTGGCCCGTATTGTATCATGATATTGCTTCTTCTGCTTATCCGGTATATCATCACTCTCCAGCAGGTCAATAAAGCCTGTGATACCATTCATAGGAGTACGTATCTCATGTGACAGATTGGCCAGGAAGGCTGATTTAAGTCTTTCACTCTCCTGGGCTTTGCTTATGGCTTCCTTAAGCTTCTCCTCCATTTTCATCCGGTAATCTATATCCGTATGTATACCTACCATTCTCAGAGGCTTATCACCTGACCACTCACATACCCTGCCGGCTGCAAGTATCCATTTCCAGTCATTATCAGCCGTTTTCATCCTTACCTCAACCCTGTAATAATCATTCTCCCCGGAATAATGACTTTTGAGTGTTTCCTTCACTTTCAGGAGGTCTTCGGGATGCAGTGAATCAGCAAAAGTCTTAAACCCGAACTTCTCATATCTTTTTTCATAATCCTGCCTCGTAAAGCCAAGCATCCCGAACCAGTTATCATTAAGGATAAGCCTGTCATTTGCTATATTCCAGTCCCATAAACCGCTTCCGGTGCCATTCACAGCCGCATCAAGGCTGAACATATTGTCCCTGAGCTCATCCTCTGTCCTGGTCTGCTCAGTAATATCCCTTGCACTTGCAAGAAGCATTGTTTTGTCCTTAAAGTCAATTCGCGTCAGCTGTACATCAGCAAAAAAGGTATGTCCTCCCCTCCTCCTGTATAACCATTTACCGCTCAGCTGCCCCTTTTTCAATACCCTTTTAAATATATCCGGCATAGCCTCTGATGATAACCTTCCGTCAGGCTGGTATTCAGCTGACAGCTCAGCCGGTGTCAGCTTCATAAAACATTCTTTTTTATCGTAGCCAAAGAGTTTGCATGCCGCCATGTTGCACATTACCACACGATCAGTATACGGATCGTATACAATAAGAACATCCATGGTGGATTCGAATAATACCCGGTACTCATCAGCACCGATAGCAAATTCTTCTTTTCGTGATATTCCTTCTTTGGTTTGTTTCATGTCCCTGACAGCTTAGCACTTACTAAAATACAATAATATCCAATAATTACAACATATTGTGGTATCCCTCTTAGTGTCTGGTATATGGGAGGCACAGCAGAAAATATTTTGTTTTGAAAAACAGTTTTAACAGCCCTCTTTCTGGCAAACATGTTCTTACTTGACTATCTTTACCGGGAGTACCGAAAGACAATGTATAAGACAGTAATCATAGGACCGGCCTATCCGTTCCGCGGCGGGATTGCCTCTTTCAACGAGAGGCTTGCTGCTGAAATGCAGGCCGGGGGTGATAGTGCCAGGATAGAAACCTTCACCCTGCAGTACCCCGGCATATTGTTCCCGGGCAAGACCCAGTATGCAGATTCTCCTGCGCGTCCCGACACAGATATCAGCAGGAGTATAAACTCCATCTGGCCCCCCTCATGGATAAGAACTGGTATGAGAATAAGGAAGGAAAAGCCGGATATTGTAATTTTCAGGTACTGGCTCCCGTTTATGGCTCCCTGCTTTGGCACCATGGCCGGAATAATAGGGAAAAACAGGCATACAAAGATCCTGAGCATAGTGGACAATATCATCCCCCACGAAAGAAGACCAGGCGACAGTCTCCTGACAAATTATTTTGTCAGACATATAAACGGCTTCCTTGCTATGTCAGAAGCCGTACTCAGTGAGCTCAGCAGTTTTGACAATGATAAGCCCCGGATATACTCCCCTCACCCTGTTTTTGATAACTTCGGTGAAAGCATAAGCCGTGAACAGGCGCTTGAGAAACTGGGGCTTGATCCCGGATACAGGTATATACTGTTCTTTGGCCTGGTAAGAAAATACAAGGGTCTGGATATAATGATCAATGCTTTTGCAAACAGGGCGTTCAGGAATATGAAGATAAAGCTGCTTGTGGCAGGTGAATTTTACACCCCCCGTGAGCCATATGATGAGATGATAAAAGAACACGGGCTGGAAAAGGATATTATTATACATCCTTCTTTTGTCCCTGACAGCGAGGTTGCCAGCTGGTTCTGTGCCTCCGATATAGTAGCACAGCCTTACAGGTCTGCCACACAGAGCGGTGTAACACAGATAGGCTATCATTTTAACAAACCTATGCTGGTGACTGATGTGGGCGGACTGTCAGAGATTATTCCTCACGGCAGGGGAGGATATGTTGTAAGTCCTGATCCGCAGGCAGTGGCTGATGCACTGCTTGACTTCTTCAATAATAACAGGCATAGTGAATACTCTGAAGGTATCAGGACTGAAAAAGAAAAATTCAGCTGGAAAAGACTGGTGGATAATATATATTCATTATCCGAACTGGTAAATAAGTGACTGTTAAAAATGCAGCCCTCTTAGTATTCTGCTCAAAACATAAACTCTTTTAGTATTCTGCTCAGAACATAAGCCCTTTTATCTTATTATATACCATATCAGGACTTATATCCTCAAGGCACCTGTATTTAATATCTTCTCTTATACAATCACCTTTGCCGAATACAGTGCATGGCCTGCAATCAGGATCCTCCAGTCTCAGCCCTATCTGCAGATGCACCTGTGTACCCAGGGGGGCAAACCCGGTACCCGGGTGAGTGCCTCCCCATATGCTTACCGTGGGGATGCCCGACAATGCCGCCATGTGCATATTGGATGAATCCATGCTTATCATAAATTTCACCCTGCTTATCAGTGCCAGCTCAGTCTGCAGATCATATTTCCCTGCCACCACCAGTGAATTATCAAACCTGCCTGCCAGGTGTTCCAGCTCAGCAGCCTCCTCTTTTCCCCCGAACAACAGAAAAAAAACATTTCCCTGCCCGCTCAGAAGAGTCATCAGCGATTCCATCTTACTTAAAGGCCACATCTTGGTTCTGTGCTTTGCAAATGGTGAGACGGCTATTATCGTATGGCCTGCGGGGATCCTGCCTGCTATAATCTCATCCGCCATCTTTTGAGCATCACCGGACAGGCTGAAGGCAGGGATAACAGGTTTACCCACCCTGAAACCCGCCGCTGAAAAAACATTGCGGTAGCGGTCAACAGTATGTGGAAGATCACTTCTCTGTCTTTGTTTGATAAAATCTCTTTTCTCCTTCCTGCCCTTGTCTACCCTGTATACCGGCATACCCCTTAATAAATATAATAAGCCGAGAACCCATGAGCGCAGAACACTGTGCAGGTCCAGTACCATCCTGATCCTGTATGAGCTGTTTATATCCCTGTACAGCCTGATAATACCTGCCAGACCTTTATGCCTGCCTCCGGTTTCGGCCCTGAACACCTCCAGACCTTCAATATTACTGAAAAATCCTGCAAAGGGAGCCCGGGTTAAAACGAGCATCCTGTAGTTGCCCGTATATGCTGCCCTGAGTACGGGCAGAGTAAGGGCCACATCACCCATTGCAGAGAGTCTGATCACCAGTATGTATTGCTGCTCAGCCATTTATCAGCTATAATCCTCGTATGATTTTTCCTCAATAAGATCAGATCCTGTTTGCTCGTTTATCATACGCTTGAGCTCTGCCCTGCGGTCATTTGTAAAGTATACTGACCGGGCTGTCTCAATAAACTCCCCGCCAAAATCCCTGTTCTTCTCCAGCTCCCTTATCCTGTCTTCAATATCCCACAGTTTAAGGTTAACATCATACAGCTCCCTGTACAGGGGATCATCTTTGCTAATTATCTTTTTTACCGCACTGTCAAGAACCTCAAATTCCTTCCTGAGATTATCCAGCTTAATTCTGTCCTTTATTTTTGATAGTTTTATCTCTATAATAGTCAGCTTATCAACTATCTCTCCATCAGATACTTCAATCTTCATGAGTTAAAATTTTTATTGTCATGAAAACCCCTTAAAGATTTTCATATTCGTTTCATCATCTTTAATTACTTCTCCATTGTGTAAGCATGCAAATGTACCAAATTTTATTCTAATGGTACCGGCCTACTGCGGGTCTACATCTGAATATATCCTGAGTGACGAATATTCGCTGTTACTGCGCAAGGTCAGGATATTCCTGTTTATTAATTCTCTTATATATTTATATGATTTATCCTTTTCGGTTTTCAGCAATATGGTTTTAATATACAGGTTCTGTATCCTTGAATGCGGCGGAAATTCAGGTCCAAGAACCCTTCCATGCAATGATTCCTTCAGGTTTGCTGCCAGGACACCGGATGCCCTGTTAAGGATGTCGCGGTCTTTATGTTTGATATATATCCTTATCAGCCTGGTAAAAGGAGGATAGTTGAATTCCTTTCTTTCGGCCAGCTGGATTTTGTACATCCCTTTATAATCATTATTAATTATCTGCTTCATCACCGGGTGATGAGGGTCTGATGTCTGTATAATAACCCTGCCGCGTGTTTTTCTCCTTCCGGCACGGCCGCTAACCTGTGATGCAAGCTGGAAGCATCTTTCATAGGCCCTGAAATCAGGGTAAAAAAGCATACCGTCAATATTAAGTATGCCCACCACCGTGAGATTCTCAATATCCAGTCCTTTGGAGATCATCTGTGTCCCGATAAGTATATCTGTCTTTCCTGTTTCAAGATCATTTATAATCTTCTCCACCGCCCCCCTGCGTCTTGTGCTGTCATAGTCCATTCTCTCAACTGCAGCGTCAGGAAACAGGATTGATATTTCATCTTCCACTTTTTCCGTACCGAATCCCTTGAGCCTGATATTGGTTGAGGAGCAATCAGCACAGCGGTCCGGCAGCTGTTCGGATGATCCGCAATAATGACAGTATAAACGTGCTATATTCTTATGGTAGGCATAATTTACAGAGCAGTTCGGACATACCGGTGTCCACCCGCAGTCGGCGCAGATAATGAAATGTGCAAACCCCCTGCGGTTACGGAACAGCACTACCTGTTCATTCTTATCCAGGGCTTCATCGATGGACCCGATAAGGGCGGGCGTAAAATGAGATATCATCATTTTTTTCCGGTAAGCCTCTTTTGAATCGGCCAGTATTATCTCCGGCATATTAATATCCCCATACCTGCGTTCCATAAAGGCATAGCCGTATTTACCTGTTTCAGCATTATACATTGACTCAACAGATGGTGTTGCCGATCCCAGTAACACCTTTGCGCCGCTGATATATGCCCGCATGATTGCAGTATCCCTTGCATTATACCTGGGGGCAGGATCATACTGCTTATAGGAGCTGTCATGTTCCTCATCTATGATTACCAGTCCCAGTTTATTAACAGGAAGAAACACAGACGACCTTACACCCAGCAATATACTGTATTCTCCCAGTGGCGACGCTCCGCGCACCCTCCTGTAAACCTCTGCTTTCTCATTATCATTAAGGCCTGAATGATATACCCCCACAAGATCACCGAAATTATTTCTCAGCCTGTTAATTATCTGTGTAGTCAGGGCTATCTCAGGCAGCAGGTATAACACCTTTTCACCTCTCTTGAGGGCATCTTCAATGAGGTGAATATAAATTTCCGTTTTCCCGCTTGAGGTAACACCATGGAGAAGGACAGTGCCTTTTTTCCGGAAGCCTGAACGGACCTGCTCACAGGCTTTTTTTTGTGGCGGACTGAGCTCTTTTATGGGAGATTTAGTCCTGGAGCTCAGGGGAAACCGTGATACTTCCACCTCCCTTGATTTAAATATCCCGGCCTCAGTAAGTTTATCCAGCACTGAAACCGTGGTGGATGATTCTTCCAGCAGCCGCTTTTTTAAAACAGGGACTACCTTAAGCTCTCCTTCGCCGGAAACTATATCAAGGTATGTGATCAACAGCCTGTACCTTGCCGGGGTCTTTTGCAGGCTGTCCAGCAGCTCATTCATCTCCTTCTCTGTATAATCATCTGCCAGCTCTACTATTTTTTCTGTTTTTCTTTTGAATCTTTTTTTCTCATCAGTGCTCAGCAGTGTGGCAGGTATAGCTGCATTCATTACTTCACCCGGACTGCAATGGTAATAATCACTGACCCACTGCCAGAGTTGCAGCTGCTCTTCTTCAATTAAGGGCTCACCGGCGGCAAGCCCGGTAATGTCTTTTACTGTATCCAGTTCAGGCTTATTATTATGCAGCCTGGAAACTATACCTGTATAACTGTTTTTTTTACCAAAAGGGACGATAACGGCACTTCCCCTTTCTATATTATTTTTCATCCCCGCTGCCACCCTGTAGGTATACAGCCTGTCGAGGGACAGAGGAAGGATTATATCGGCATACAGGTCATCAGGCATAGTGGACAGTTTATGATCCATTCTTTTTCAGGAAGCCTGAAACAACAGACAGCAGCTGGTCCTGGCTGATTGGTTTCAGCAGGCAGGCATCACAGCCGGCACTTATCAGTTCATCCTGCTCTTCTTCAAAGACAAAGGCTGTCTGGGCTATAATGGGAATATTACCTTTCATCTTTCTGATCTCTTTCATAGCCTCAAGCCCGTTCATTTCGGGCATCTGCATATCAAGCAGGACAAGGTCAAGCGATTCTGTCTTTTTTATTATCTCTATTGTTTCCAGTCCCGATCGAGCCTGAATAACATTGATACCCGTATCCGATAGTACATGGTTGAGAAATCTCAGTATATCAATATTATCGTCGGCAACCAGTATGGTTTTACCTGACCAGTCCTGGTCGCTCTTATCCCCATAGGGCATTTTTTCCTTTTCCTTAAAGGCAGAGCCATCAACAGGCCTGTAAGGAATGGTAAAGAAAAATTCTGATCCCTCTCCTTTCTCTGACTCAACCCACAGAAACCCGTCCATATTCTCGGCTACCTTGCGGGCCATCGTCAGCCCAATCCCCAGTCCTTCAAACGAACGGTGATGACCGTCCTCCTCCTGCCTGAACTGCTCAAATATTGTTTTCAGGCTCTCCTTGCTTATGCCAATACCGGTATCTTTTATTGTGAACATCACAGATGCACCTGCCATAGCTGAATGCAATTCAACAGATCCCTCCCTTGTAAACTTCACGGCATTATCCACCAGGTGCCTGAAAATACGTTTAAGCCAGAGGTCATCTGTGTAAACAATATCCCTGCCGTCAGGCAGTCCCTTTTCAGAACTGAAGGTAATATTCTTACCGCTGCGGCGGATTAAATCCTCTGCATAATCAGCGGCATAATCAATGATGGAATTAATCTTTACCGGCTGGTAGCGTATGTCTATCTCATTATTTTCCAGCCTGCTGAGGTCAATAATATCTGTAATGATCTGCAGAAGCTTTTCAGTGTTCTGGTTAAGGTATCCCACATACTCATCCCTCATCTCCGGACTGGAACTTACATCCTCAAGCAGGTTTGCAAAACCTACAATACTGTTTAAGGGAGTTCGTATCTCATGTGATATATTGGCCAGGAATGTTGATTTCAGCCTGTTGCTCTCCTCGGCCTTTTCCTTTGCGACAATCAACTGTTCCTGCGTGTTTTTCAGGGATGTTATATCCCTTGAGATGGATAGTATTCCCAGTACGGAACCTGAGTCATCCTTCACTTCCACAAGCTTAGTTGAAAGGACAATATATTTCCCGTTTTTATGCCTGAGCCTTATTTCCGATTCATATGAACCCTTCTCTTCTATTCCTTTTGCCCTTCTTTTATGAAAACCGGAATCGCCGGGATGAATAAAACGTTCATCACTCAGAATGTCAATGGGATTTTTAACTTCAGCTTCCAGGCCTATCATAGAGTATATAGCAGGATTAAGAAATTTCACCGTCCAGTCCGTATTATAAAAGATAACACCGTCATCAGCTGAGTCCAGTACAATGCTGTACAGCATCTCTGAGTTAGCCAGTTCCCTGGCAATAACATCCTTCTGTTCCAGCAATTCACTGTTGAGCTTTTCAAGATCACGATTGGCCTTCTCTATTTCTTCCGTTTTTGATTTAAACTCAATAGTCATCTTTTTTCTTTTCCTGAGTATGATTATATGAAGGGTAGCAAGAACAGCAAAGACGCTTATCAGTGTTAAAGTTATCTCCAGCATATGGGATGGCATGGACTCAAAAAAAGCAGAGAGCTGTCCGGCCATGATGACCAATAATTTATCAGATACATTCAGTATTGCCATTACCGACAGAATAAATTAATTTAATAAACTCTTTATAAAAGAGTTAAGGCTAACTTTAAGGATACCCCTCATAATCAAATGACTACCATGTTAATTAATGCATGTTAAGAAAACCAGACAGTAATTTTTCTTAAAAAGTATTAATTTTGCCACACTGGCAGAATCAAAAGCTGTCAATCAGTTAAACAGAACATGATATAAAATTATTAATTAATCCGGACTGGCACAACCAAATAGCATAAATATTGTTAAAATATAAACACCTCATGTATGGAATCAGAACAAAGAGAATATAAGAATGATGAGATAACGGTATACTGGAAGGCTTCCTCATGTATTCATGCTTCGGCATGCACCAATGGACTACCGGAGGTTTTTAATACTGAGCGCAGGCCATGGGTGAAAATGGAAGCCTCGATAACTGAAAAAATCATTGAGGTAGTGGACGAATGCCCTGTTGATGCCCTTACATGGAAATGGAATGATGACAGGAAAAACAAGGATGTGGGTATTGAACACCCGAACCATATTAAAAACAGGAGAAGGTCTTTATTAAAAAAAGGAGCTGTTGAAAACGAACAGCAGGCCACAATTAATATAATGGAGAACGGACCTTTTATTATTAATGGTGGTTTTCTCCTGGAAAGGGATAATTCTTCACGTTCTAAATTCAACGGCACAGTATCTCTATGCCGCTGCGGAGCAAGCAAGATGAAGCCTTTCTGCGACGGTACCCACAGAATAGTAAAATTTAAATCTTGAAAAAAATGAGTCAGGATAAACCCACGACACCCGTAATAACGATAATAAAAAACGGTCCCTTAAAAGTTGCCGGCAGCTTTACCTTACTGAAAGAGAATAATTTTCCTGTTGAATCAGGCTCAGAAGTATATCTTTGCAGGTGTGGTAAATCATCCAAAAAACCCTTCTGCGACGGGTCACACAGAAAAGACTGATGGCGTCCGGGACGGGCATACGCTGCCCGGCCGGGTCATAATCATAAACATTATAACAGAAAAATGACATGAAACTAAAGGTAGATTCAGAGATAGGTGTTCTTGATGCTGTGATAATACATACTCCTGGCCCTGAGGTGGAGAATATGACTCCAAAGAATGCTGAGCGTGCCCTGTACAGTGATATTCTGAACCTGTCGGTTGCAGGAGAGGAGTACAGCCAGTTCAGTGGTGTGCTTAAAAAAGTGTCACAAACCTACGAAGTAAAAGACCTGCTCACTGAAAGCATTGCTGACACGGGGGCACGTAAGAGCCTTTTGAAAAAAGTTTCACGGGGAGATAATCAATTGCTGTCGAGACTGGATGCGCTGGACAACAGCCGACTGGCTTCTGCACTTATTGTAGGATTGCCAATTGAAAGAAATAATCTAACCAAATTCCTCAGTAAGGACAGGTTTGAGCTGAGGCCTTTGCATAACTTCTTTTTTACCCGCGATGCCTCGGTGGTCATAGGCGAATCTGTGCTGATAGGGCGTATGGCCAGTAAGGTAAGGCAACGGGAAGCTGATATAATGAACACTATTTTCAGTTATCATAAAGACTTTAAGACCAGGATACTGAACCCGGAATATCTACCGGACAACTGTTCACCCTGTACTTTTGAAGGCGGTGATATACTTATTGCCAGGGATGATATCATGCTTGTGGGCAATGGTGTCAGGACGAGTACAGAAGGTATTGACAGGTTGATTGAAGAATCCACAAGGTTCACAAGAGACAGGTTCCATATTATTGTACAGGAGCTTCCTGACTCACCGGAGTCGTTTATTCATCTTGACATGGTCTTTACCATGCTGGATAAAAATCTGTATATGGCCTTCGATCCCATAATTCATAAAAGCAATAAATACCAGACGGTGAAGATCACTATTGAGAATAAAAAAGTAGTATCAATAAGGGAGGTTGACAATATACCATCGGCACTCAGGGACCTCGGTATGGATCTTGATGCTGCTCTCTGCGGCAGCAGCAAGGATATATGGGTGCAGGAGCGTGAACAATGGCACAGCGGAGCTAATTTCTTTGCCCTGGCCCCCGGCAAGCTGATAGGCTATATCAGGAACAGTCACACCCTTGATGAACTGTCGGCCCGCGGATTTGAGATCATCAAGGCCAGGCAGGTCATTGAAAACAAGGTTAATATTAATGATTATGACAGGTGCATCATTGGTATTGAGGGTTCAGAGCTGGCACGCGGTGGCGGAGGGGCACGATGCATGACCATGCCCCTTATCAGGCAGGCAGTAAGCTGGTAAGGTCAGGCTATCACTTCCTTAACCCTGGTAGCCGCATCTTCGAATGATACTGCTGAAAATACTTCCATCCCTGAATTATCGATTATCTCTTTAGCCTCTTCAGCATTTGTTCCCTGGAGTCTCACTATAACGGGAACAGGCAGTGATCCTATTGACCTGCAGGCTTCAACAACACCGTTTGCCACCCTGTCGCATCTTACTATGCCCCCAAAAATATTTATAAGTATTGCCTTAACATTGGGGTCTTTGAGAATAATCCTGAATCCTGCTTCCACAGTTTCAGCATTGGCAGTACCCCCAACATCAAGGAAGTTGGCAGGATTACCACCCGATAGTTTTATCAGGTCCATAGTGGCCATAGCAAGGCCGGCACCGTTAACCATACAGCCTACATTACCGTCGAGCTTTACAAAATTAAGATTATATTCACCGGCTTCAAGCTCCGTGGGGTCTTCTTCGGACAGGTCCCTCATGGCCATAATGTCTTTATGCCGGAACAGGGCACTGTCGTCAATGCTGGTTTTGCAGTCAACAGCAAGAATCTTATTATCACTGGTCTTAAGGACAGGGTTGATCTCAAGGAGCTGGGCATCACTGTTTATAAAAGCATTATAGAGTCCGGGTACAAACCGCAGCATATCTTTGTATGCATCACCCTTCAGTCCCAGGTTAAATGCAATCCTTCTTGCCTGGTAAGCCTGTAAGCCCACACAGGGATCAATATGCTCCCTGAATATCAGATGCGGTGTCTTTTCCGCCACCGACTCGATATCCACCCCTCCTTCAGGCGAATACATAATAACATACCTGCCGGTATCGCGGTCAAGCAGCACTCCCATATAATATTCTTCTGGTTCGGACTCGCCCGGATAATATACATTCTGTGATATTAACACCTTTCTTACCTGCTTGCCTTCAGGTCCGGTCTGTGGTGTGACAAGCTGCATCCCCAGAATGTTTTTTGCAGCCTCTTCCACCTTACTTAGAGAATCGACTATAACCACACCACCGCCTTTGCCTCGTCCTCCTGCGTGAATCTGGGCTTTAACGACAAACTTATCGGATCCGAATTTGGATTTAAGCTGCTCTGCAACCATTACTGCCTGTTCGGGTGTTTCAGCAACAAAGCCTTCAGCAATACGGACATTATTGTTCTTCAGGATTGATATTCCCTGGTACTCGTGAATATTCATATTTTTAAAAATTTTATTCGCTTAATAAAACGACAGCCAAATTACAGTTTTTTTCTCTATTTTAGTAAAAAATGCTGATGTTATGCGCAAGCTGAAAATGTCGGAACTCAAAAGAAAAACATATGAGGAATTCCGGCGGTCAGACAAAAGTCCGTTTATAATTATACTCGATAATGTAAGGAGCCTGAATAATATAGGCTCGGTATTCAGAACAGCTGATTGCCTCAAAGCAGAAGCTGTATATTTATGCGGCATCACGGCAAAACCTCCTCACCGCGACATACACAAGACAGCCCTTGGTGCCACTGAGTCAGTAAAATGGCATTATTATAAAGAGACAGCAGGAGCAGTGAATGAGCTCAAATCAAGGGGATATAAGATTATATCCCTGGAACAGGCTGAAGGATCGGTATATCTCCAGGATTTCAATCCTGACAGGAAGCAGAAATACGGTCTTGTCTTAGGTCATGAAGTAAAAGGAGTGCAGCAGGACATTCTCAATATCTCAGATCTTTGTCTGGAGATACCGCAGTTCGGAACCAAACATTCATTTAATATATCGGTAAGCGCCGGGATTGTTTTATGGGATCTCTTCTCTAAAATTTATTATAACAGGTAATAAAAAAATGGTGCCCCTTAGCCGGGACACCATTCATTTTTTTACAGGTATCATTACCTACTGCACCAGTGAAGTGAATTCACTATCATTAAAGAAATTGGCAAACTCAAGATCGCTGGCAGCATATTCTTTCCAGTTAGCATCAGATCCGATAGCTTCACGCAGACTGTTAAGCATATAATCTTTGTTATCCATCCTTGCACCGATCACTGCTTTAAGGTATGAGCCTACAGGACATTCCTTATCCATATTATCCAGCATGTTCTTAGCTTTGTTCAGGTCATCCTTAAGCACATGGGCCAGTGCATTATTCACTGAAGGCTCATTGGCAAAGTAGTTAACAGCTTTGTCATACTCTCCGTTTATAATAGCAATGGTTCCCAGTCCGAACTTGGATTCATCAGTAGAACTTGTCATAGATGTAAAATACTCCTCAGCTTCCTCTATATTACCTTCTTTCAGTGCAACAAACCCGAGGTTATTCTTAACAACATCGTTATTTCTTATTGCTTTGGCCTTTTCAAAAGCAGCTTTAGCATCATCTGTATTGCCGAGCTTAAGTGAAACAGCACCAACATTATTATGTGCTCTCAGGCATTCGGGCACCTGCTCTGCAGCAATACGGTAATACTTCAGTTGCTCCTCAAGGTCATCCGTCAGAGTGGCTGCATACAGCAGTTCCTCAAGGTCAAGAACCGCAGGATCAGAATTGATCTGCTCAAGTATCTCCTGGTCGGAACGGCCTATCTTATTTACGTTGACAATAAGCTTGGACCTTCTTAACTGCGGAAGTATATCATCCTTAAGCTCTTCAAAAGCCTCTGACATATTCCTGATCTCCTCCTCGCGAACCTCGGGATCTGAGTACATTGAAAGCACTCTCAGAATCATGTCCTTATTTTCAATATTTGAGTTTTCAACTTTCTCTTTAAAACCTTCCCAGTCTTCTGCTGTGGTTTCAGTCTTAAAGAAACTCTCCTTATTAATATCTTCTATCTCTGCCTTTTCAAATTCGCGCATTATATATTTTCTTGCTGACTCCAGTCTCTTTCCGGACAGTTCCTCGTTAAAATCAAGCGGTCCATCAGGTGAAGCATAAGCACTTACAAGAAAATCGACAAATTCAAGGTCTTCTGAGCCCTTAACTGTTTCAAGGTATTCTTTCATAGCAGCAATATCCTCTGCCTTCAGCTCTTCATTCCTGATAAAGGCCCTGTTAATACGATAATGTATATCGGCCATCTTATCATCAGCAATAATACGCTTGAAGTTATCAGCCATCATTATTGGCTTTGCAGGTTTTTGAACAAGTGTTGATGTAGCTATTACACCATCAGCAAGTTTTATCGGGTCAAAATCCACTGAGTTACCTTTTCTGGTGGCTGTAATTCTGAGCATCAGCTCTGACTGCCTCATCGCCTCATCAAAAGGAATTGAGCTATTATAGCTGAAATTGTCGCCTGAACTGGAGATTACTTCATTATTTGCCTGAACATTTTCTCCCTGCAATGTAACATTTTCAAACTGTGTTTCCCCGCTGCCATAAACAAGCACCGGAGTTGCTTCCAGTATAGTGTTCTTATCAAAATAGTTTTCAGGGAAGGTGCCTTCTATAGTCAGGTCGACAGTCCCCGCGTGTGTTTCAAGCACTTCGGGCATAACTTCGTATCTCACCTGGTCGGCATTGTCTTTCATCTTATTCAAACCACTACAGCCGGAAAAAATAGCTGCGGCAATAATGAGAATAAAATAGCTTCTGATTTTTTTCATGGTAACAAATATTAATTATTTAATTGTTGATCAAGTATTAACAAGCACAATAATGCAAATCTAATAAAAAAAATACAGATATACTATGCGTTTGACGCTAAAATTACTTTAAAATATCCCTGTTTATGCCTTTATCGTGCTTTTTCCCAAAGATTGCTTTGAGAATCTTAGTGTAATCTTCTTTATTATTCACAAAATCGATATTATTAATATCCAGGATAAGGTAGCTGTGCTGCGGGTTTTGCCTGAACCAGCTAAAGTAGCTTTTTTGTATCTTAACAAGGTACTCCTCATCTATTGTGGATTCATATTCTCTTCCCCTTTGTGCAATATTCCTTATAAGCCGTGGCGTATCAACATGAAGGTATATATAAAGATCGGGTTTGGGGAGCGACTGGTAAATTATATGGAATAAGCTGCGGTAAAGCTTAAATTCATCCTCCTCAAGTGTAGCTGATGCAAACACTATTGATTTCATAAAATAGAAGTCGGCCACTGTAAAAGGGCTGAAAATTTCAAAATTGCCCGTCTCGTTCTTCAGCTGCATATATCTCTCAGCCAGGAAAGACAGTTCAAGCGGGAATGAGTATCTGTCAGGCTCTTTATAAAACTTTGGAAGGAAAGGGTTATCGGCAAAACGCTCCAGTATAAGCCTGGCATCAAATGTGTCGGATATCATCCTGGCGAGACTGGTTTTTCCGGCCCCTATATTGCCTTCTATAACAATATACCGGTAATCATTTTCGCTTTCTGCCCTCATAATTTATAAAAATAAACAATTAATGCCCGGAAAGATAAAAGTTTCTAAACTTAAAAACCAAAGAAACGGGCAATGCCTGTAATAAAGCATTGCCCGTATTATTCTTTCCGCCTTTATCTGCAGTTATCTGCGGGAGCCTCTTCCACGGTCGCCTCCCGGACGCCTGTCCTGGCGACGCTCGCCATCCTTATGCCTCCTGTCATCACCCCGGCCATGACCTCTGTCACCACCTCTGTCACGACTGTCATCATCAGGATCTTTTGGCGGCCTTGGCAGCAGTGCCTTGCGTGATAATTTCAGCTTACCCGACCTCGGGTCAATATCCAGCAGCTTAACCTCAACCTCATCGCCTTCTTTCAGGACATCCTCAACTGTATCTATCTTATGCCATTCTATCTCGGAAATATGCAGCAGGCCTTCCTTGCCAGGTATTATCTCTACAAAAGCACCAAAGCTGACAACGGATACTACCCTTCCTTTATAGGTCTTGCCTATCTCGGGTACTTCTATTATCCTGTTTATACGGTTGAGTGCTTCGGTTATCCCCTCCAGGTTATCACCGAAAATATCAACCACACCCATCTCATCAACTTCTTCCACGACTATGGTGGTCTCCGTCTCTCTCTGTATCTCCTGTATTACTTTTCCACCCGGACCGATAATTGCTCCGATCATATCTTTCGGAATAATGATCTTCTCTATCCTCGGGGCATGCGGCTTAAGGTCGGCGCGCGGCTGCTTAATGGTTTCATCCATCTTATCAAGTATATGCAATCTTCCTTTGCGTGCCTGCTCGAGGGCTTCGGCCAGCACTTCATAGGACAGTCCGTCAACTTTAATATCCATCTGTGTTGCTGTTATACCGTCCCTGGTACCGGTCACTTTAAAATCCATATCACCCAGGTGGTCTTCATCGCCCAGTATATCAGAAAGAACGGCATATTTTCCACTTTCAGGATCTGTTATCAGTCCCATCGCTATACCGGACACTGCCTTCTTCATTTTTATACCTGCATCCATAAGTGCCAGTGAACCTGCGCACACTGTAGCCATGCTGGAAGAACCATTTGACTCCAGTATATCAGAAACAACCCTTATGGCATAGGGATTATCATCATCATGGGGCATCATATTCTTAAGAGCCCTGTGAGCCAGGTTGCCGTGTCCTACCTCCCTGCGGCTTGTTCCTCTGGCCGGACGCGCATCACCGGTTGAGAAAGGTGGGAAATTATAATGAAGAACAAATTTTTCCGTTCCCCTGAACAGGACCTCGTCTATCATTTTCTCATCCAGCTTGGTTCCCAGTGTCACCGTTGTAAGCGACTGTGTCTCGCCCCTGGTAAAAAGGGCTGAGCCATGGGCTGCAGGCAGGGTCTCCACCTCACACTCTATCTGTCTTATCTCATCTGTCTTTCTGCCGTCAAGCCTCAGTTTCTCATCAAGTACCATTTTCCTGGCAGCCTCCTTATGCACATCATGAAAATATTTGCCCACAAGCTTCTCATCCACCTCATCCTCTTCAGTGAACTGTGACATAAACTCCTCCAGCACCTTATCCACCTCTTCAGATCTAAGATGCTTATCAGCTATCTTCTGTGAGACAACATCATATACCTTCTTAAAGGTCTCATCCCATACTTTCTTTTTCAGCTCTTCATCATTCTCCTCCTGTCCGTACTCACGTGTCCCGGTAGCGCCGACCATCTCAGCCAGCTCCAGCTGTGCCCTGCAGTGCTTCTTTATCTCTTCATGGGCAAATTTTATAGCCTCCAGCATTACATCTTCGGATACCTCTTTCATCTCCCCTTCCACCATAAGTATATTATCATGCGTTGCAGCAACAATAATATCCAGGTCAGCATTTTCTTTCTGGCTGATCAGGGGGTTTATATGAAACTCGCCGTCTATGCGGGCTACCCTCACTTCAGATATAGGTCCTCCAAAAGGTATATCAGATACTGTCAGTGCTGCTGAAGCTGCCAGTCCAGCCAGTGCATCCGGCATTACTTCCTCATCGGCAGACACCAGGTTAATGGTAACAAAAGTATCAGCATGGTAATCCTCCGGAAAGAGGGGACGCAGGGCGCGGTCTACCATCCTTGCAATAAGCACTTCGTAATCCGAAGGCCTGGCCTCACGCTTCAGGAACCCACCGGGGAATCTTCCGAGTGAAGCATATTTTTCTTTATAATCAACTGAGAGGGGCATAAAGTCAACATCCTCCCTTGCCTCCCTGGCAGATACTACAGTGGCAAGCAACATTGTATTGCCCATTTTCAGCAGCACAGAACCATCTGCCTGCCTGGCCATTTTGCCTGTTTCAAGTGTTATCGTCCTTCCATCGCTGAAGTCGATAGTTTTTTCAAATTTTTTAAACATAGTTTTATTATCCTTATATTAAGGTCACGAAATTACGCAAATAAAATAAAAAAAGGCAATCTGAAATTGCCTTTTTGAATTATTGCTTATTTACGCAGCTTCAATGCTTTAATGATTTCACGGTATCGATCGATATCCTTTCCTTTAAGGTAGTCAAGTAACCTGCGGCGTTTGCCGACAAGACTGACAAGGGCCCTCTGTGTAGAGAAGTCCTTTTTGTTTTTCTTAAGATGTTCGGTAAGATGGCTGATCCTGTATGAAAACAAGGCTATCTGGCCTTCGGCACTACCGGTATCCATTTCTGAATCGCCATAATTTTTGAATATTTCCTGCTTCTTATCTGTTGTTAAGTACATATCCGTCAAATAAATATTATTAATATTCAGAATTACCTGTCTGAATTTGGATTGCAAAGATATAATTTTTTTATCAATAAAATCAAACATAATACGAAAAAAGAAAATTGTTTACCTTCATCATTAACGCGAAATATACATGCGATGCTCAAGCTTTCTAAATTACTGTACGGCACCACAAAGAATAACAAACTGTTCTACATAAATGATGCATAAATCATGCCGGCAGTTGCGTAAAAAGAAAGATTTTTTCGACCGTTCGTCAAA
>JAWLFR010000083.1:0-9756 GCA_041685495.1 Bacteroidales bacterium | reverse complement strand
GGAAACAGTTGATGAAAAGGAGTGGCAGGCAAGAAGGATGGCTGTCTATGCAGCCCAGGTTGATATTATGGACAGGGGAATAGGGCGTATAGTAGAGACATTGAAAGAAAATAAACAGCTGGATAATACACTTATCTTTTTTCTTGCTGATAACGGTGGATGTGCTGAAGGATGGGGTCCCGAAACAGAGTGGGTGAGAAGGTATGCACCCGAATATACTTTTGACGGCGTTGAACTGCAGTTTGCCAACGAGCCCTCAGTGATACCCGGTGCGGACAGTACATATACAAGCTATGAAACAGAATGGGCCAACCTCAGTAATACACCCTTCAGATGGTATAAGCATTACGGGCATGAAGGCGGCGTGGCTTCGCCTATGATCATGCACTGGCCCGGGAAGTTCAGGGATAATGATGTATTAAGAAGACAGCTGAGCGGCATAATTGATATTATGTCTACCATAGTTGATGTTACAGGAGCCGGGTACCCTGAGCTGTATAACGGTAATGCCATTATCCCGGTGGAAGGTGTAAGCCTGAAGGAGGCAGCATTTAATAATGATCCGCTGGACCGCGATACATATTATTTTGAACACGAGGGACACCGTTATATAAGAAAAGGAAAATGGAAACTGGTGGCACTGTCCGGAAGAGAGTGGGAACTGTATGATATGGAACTCGATCGTACTGAAACAAATGACCTTTCCGCTGAGCATCCGGACAGGGTGAGGGAGATGGCTGATGACTGGGAAAAATGGGCCTGGCGCACACAGGTGCTGCCTAAACCGAAATAATAATGAAAAAAAACGGATAGTATGAAAAAATTGTTGTCACTACTGATTATCAGCATGGCAGCCTTTGCCTGCACAATGGAGAAAGAAAACCAGCCTCTTACCGGCTCTGAATGGGGAGAGCTGCGTAACGGTTCGGCTGAGGAGGTTGTGTCCTCCGAGGTGATGCACTGGACGCCTGATAATAACAGGAATGGAGCCATTCATTTTTATGATTTTATTGCAAAAGAGGGAAATAAGAGCCTGACAATACACAGTGATACCCCCGCACGCGGACGATGGTCAAACAGGGTGAACCTGAAGCCATGGTCTGAATACAGGTTTACCGGATGGATAAAAACTGAAAACCTTACACCTGAAAATGAGAAAGGAGCATCAATAAGAGTTGACGGTATGGGCATCGAAGCAGAGGATTTTACAGGCACTAAGGACTGGACCCTTATAGCATATGTCTTTGAGACAGGAGCTGATGATGCGGCTACCGTGTCCTGTGTTATGAGTCTGGACGGCAGGGCCACGGGAAGAGTGTGGTTCGATCATATGGACTTTGAACTGCTTTCAGAAGAAAAATACCGGGCATCCGTGTCAATAGATACGGAAGAGAAAGCTGAACCCATATCCGAATACGTTTACGGTCAGTTTATTGAACACCTGGGTAAATGTATATATGGCGGTATATGGGCTGAGATGATAAGAGACAGGAAATTTTACTATGAGCCCGGTGAACAACAGTCGGCATGGCAGCTAAAAGGTGATAACAGGCTGCTTGAGACATCCCGTGTAAATCCTTTTGTAGGTGAGTTTGATCCTGTAATGCTTATTGATGACAGTGAGGATGTGTCGCTTGTACAGGATGAACTGGGACTGAAAGAAGGAATGAAGTATACGGGACGGATAATAATGAAAGCCGCCCCGGGCATAAAGAATGTAACTGTTAGACTCACAGCAGGTGAGTACAGTGAAAATGTCAGTATAAGCGGGTTAAAGTCGGGTTACAACGAATATCCCCTCGAATTTACATCCGGGGTATTTAGCCATAATGCCTCGCTGGAGATAAGCGCTGAAGGCAGGGGAGAACTGACCATCGGAACAATAAGCCTTATGCCGGCAGATAATATAAACGGGTTCAGAAGAGATGTGATGGACCTGCTTAAAGAGCTTGATTCACCAGTCTACAGGTGGCCCGGGGGTAATTTCGTGAGTGGCTATGACTGGAAAGACGGTATTGGTCCGCGCGATAAAAGACCTCCCCGGAAGAATCCGGCCTGGACCGGCATTGAGCATAATGATGTGGGTATGCATGAATTTATTGATTTCTGCCGCCTGCTGGATGCTGAGCCCTATATAGCAGTGAATGCAGGTCTGGGTAACGTTGAACAGGCACGTCAGCAGGTTGAGTACTGTAACGGGGACATTAGCACTGCTATGGGCAGACTCAGGGCAGAGAATGGTGATGAAAAACCCTGGAACGTCAGATGGTGGTCAATAGGTAACGAGATGTATGGCGGATGGCAGCTGGGACATATGTCTACCGAAGAATTTGTCGATAAACATAACCAGTTTGCTGAGCAGATGAGATCGGTGGACCCTGATATTATACTTGTTGCCGTGGGTAACGTGGGTCCATGGGATGAAATGATTTTATCTGAGAGTCAGGATAATATGGATTATATTAGTGAACATTTTTATAGTCAGGACTGGCACGGGGGCGGACTGATGACCCATGTAATGCAGATACCGGAAGCCATAGAAAATATAGCCGACGCTCACCGCAGGTACAGGGAGGAGATACCCGGACTGGCAGAAAAAGATATACGGATATGCCTTGATGAGTACAATTACTGGTATGGTCCGCATATATATGGTGAGCTGGGAACAAGGTATTTTCTCAGGGATGCCCTCGGTATAGCTGCCGGCATGAATGAGTTTGCACGGCAGTCAGATATGATATATATGGCTAACTATGCGCAGACAGTGAACGTGATAGGATGTATCAAAACAAATACCACGCATTCGGTTATGGCATCAACCGGTCAGGTACTGAAACTGTACAGGGCAAAGTTCGGGTCCATACCGGTCAGCCTGAGCGGAGACACAAGGCCCCTGGATATTGCAGCAGCACTTAATACTTCCATGGATACCCTGGTTGTATCGGCAGTTAATCCTACATGGGACAGGCAGGAGTTGAAAATAAGTGTAAAGGACTCATTTATTGACGGAGAGGCAGAGAAGTGGAGCATTACCGGACCTGATGATATGGCTTATAACGAACCTGGAAAAGAGGAGAGAGTGATAATTGCAGGTCCTGAAACAGTGGCTGACGTTAAAAAGGCAGTGGTTGAGCCATACAGTGTCAATATTTTCAGGATCCCCCTTAAAAAAATTGATAAATAAGCATTATTCAATGATCCTTAGTTTATAGCTGTGGTTCTGTGAAAAAATGATGGCATAATATTTTTCATTTCTGATAAATGATAATTAGTTTAACACCATGGTTCTGTAAAAAATATTTAAAATAAATATTATGAGAGTTTCACAATTGCTGATCTTTATCCTCTCCCTATCCCTGCTGTCATGCTCAGAAAAGCAACAGTTGCCGGATGTATTATTTATATCAGTGGATGATATGAACGACTGGATAACACCCCTGGGGGGAAGGGATAATATGCATACCCCAAACCTGGATGCCCTTGCAGCCAGGGGTATGACCTTTGAAAATGCGCATTGCACGGCCCCGGCATGTTGTCCTTCTCGAACAAGCGTTATGACAGGAGTGCGCCCGAGTACTTCGGGGGTATATTCCAATAACCACCAGTGGCGTGAATCGCCGGTGCTGAAAGATGCCGTTACTATACCTGAATTTTTTCGAAGCCAGGGTTATACAGTGAAAGGGGGAGGAAAAATATTCCATGCATTATCATGGATAAGAACTGCATATGGTGTTGACCAGAATGACCCCTCAATATGGGATGAGTATTACCCGTCGAAATCACGATCAATGCCTGATGCCCTGTGGCCGGAATCATATGAGGTCAACGAGCAGGGAACAGTGACATGGGATAATATAGCAGGGTCGGGGACAGAAAACAGGCCTTCCTACTTTTTTGACTGGGGACCGCTGGGCACCGATGAAGAGATGGCTGATTACAAGGTGGTGGATTGGGCAATATCTGAATTAAAAAAGTCACATGATAAGCCGCTATTTCTGGCTGTGGGTATTTTCAGACCCCATATACCCTGGTTTGCCCCGCAGAAATATTTTGATATGTATCCACCGGAAGAACGTGCTCTGCCGGAGATAATGGAGAATGATCTTGATGATGTGTCACCGGTATCCCTTAACTGGGTCCGGCGGCAGTGGCAAAACTGGATGCTTGAGAATGACCAGTGGGAAGATGCCGTGCAGGCTTATGAGGCATGCATATCTTTCTCCGATGCCATGCTTGGCAGGCTGATAAAAGGACTTGATGAAAGCGGACGTGCAGATAATACCATTATAGTGCTGTGGTCAGATCATGGCATGCATATAGGGGAGAAGGAACAGTGGGAAAAGTTTACCCTGTGGGAAGAATCAACAAGGGTGCCCATGATGCTTATAGCCCCCGGCATTACTGAAGAGGGTTCATCATCTGTAGAAGCTGTTAGCCTGCTGGATATTTATCCAACACTGGTTGAGCTGACAGGAGGAGAGACCTTTGAACAGCTGGAAGGAACAGACCTCGGTCCGCTCCTGAGAGATCCGACCGCACGAAGGGAAGAGCCGGCAGTAACAACATACCATAGGGATAACCACTCTGTCAGGACGGAAAGATGGCGGTATATAAGGTATAATAACGGTGATGAAGAGCTGTATGATCATCATAATGATCCTGATGAATTTTATAATATTGCCGATTCAGCAGAACTGAGGCCACTGATAGAGGAACTGTCTGAATGGCTTCCAGAAATAAACCATAAATAATCAACGCTTATTGTTTTTAATATTATAATTAATTATCATTGCCGCACATTTACCTAACCAATAATGTATTATGGCTAAGCAAAGCATAGGTTCACCTCGGCCAAGACGAAAACTTATCAAGGCTGAAACATACGGTGGTGTTTTACTGCTGGGAGCAACTGTTCTGGCACTTATTTGGGCTAACTCACCACTTGGTCATATTTATGACTCAATTTTTCATTATGAGATAGGGATAGCATCATCTCATTTCACGCTGCAGGAATCTGTACTGCACTGGATTAATGACGGACTTATGGTTATCTTCTTCTTTATGATAGGCCTGGAGATAAAAAGGGAGATGTTAATAGGTCATCTTAACACCGTTAAGAAAGCATCATTCCCCGTCTTTGCAGCTCTCGGTGGTATGCTTATACCGGTTACTATCTATCTTATTTTTAACCGTGACGCTGAAACAGTTCGTGGATGGGGTATACCTGCCGCAACCGATATTGCATTTTCACTCGCCATATTACAGCTGCTGGGAAAGAGGGTTCCCATAGCCCTTAAAGTATTTCTTGCCACCTTTGCCGTGGCCGATGATATAGGGGCGGTAATCGTAATAGCTGCTTTTTACTGTGAGAGCATACAATGGCTTATGCTGGTGGGCGCTTTTGCCATTCTTGCCGTAATGCTGATACTGTCAAACAAGAATATTTATTCAAGGTTTTTATATTTCGCCGCAAGCCTTGTCGTCTGGTACCTGTTCCTTAAGTCGGGTATACACCCTACAGTGGCAGGTGTGCTGCTCGCTTTCACCATACCTATCAGAAAAAAGATGGATGTGAAAACATATGTACTGAAGATAAGCGGTATTATTAAGGATTTCAGTGGATCGGAGGAGGAGGATAAGAAGCCTGTTCTCACAAATAAGCAGCTTAAAAATATAGACGAGATAAAAAGCTATACCAGTAAGGTGAATTCCCCGCTGCAGCAGCTTGAACATGGTCTGCATAACTGGGTTAATTACCTTATTATACCCCTGTTTGCTCTTGCCAACGCAGGTGTTAAGCTTAAAACAGGTGGAAACATTGATTATACCCTGGCATTGATAATAATGTTCAGCCTCTTTGCAGGAAAGACAATAGGCATTACATTGTTTTCTTATCTTGGCTCCTGGTTAGGAATTGCCACAATACCAAAGGATATTGATTTTCAGCACCTGGTTGGTGTTGCCTGCCTGGGAGGAGTGGGATTTACAATGTCCATATTCATTGCTAACCTGGCGTTTTTAGGTTCTCCTGAATTGCTCAATTCTGCAAAAATGGGCATTATAATGGGATCGTTCATCTCAGGTGTTACCGGCTATACAATGCTGAAAATGATGACCCCAAAACCTTTAACTGAGAATTAAGACTTCTCTACGGGAATAGTAAAGATCAGCTAAAAATATAAGCCGCCAATAAGTATTTATAATTAGGTAAATACCAATTTTTACCCCATTGCGGTGTATAATAATATTATATTCATTTGCATTGATGTATTAATTAATCAATTACATCATGGAAGTGATTGAAGCGAAGGTGAAAAAACCTGTGGAATTACGCCGGCCGGCAGAGGGTAAAAATACCGGGGCAAATGAAGCTGATAATAATCAAAAGGAAGCGCCGCCTGTTCAAAAAACTGTAAAAAAGGAGAAGGTAACGCGCGACCGTCCCATAAAGAGTATTTTTAAAGCTATCACATGGCGACTGATAGCCTCGGCAACAACATTTGCCCTTGCATATATGTTCTTTTACAGCGATCCTTTTGCCGCTGAGAAAGCAACGGGTATAGCAGTGGCGGAAGCAGCAATAAAAATGGTATTATACTTCTTCCATGAAAGAGCATGGGAGCGTCTCAGATGGGGAAGGATGATGGTAATAATACGCAGGAACACACGTAGATCAAGGAAATCGATACAGAGGATAATACTGAGAAAATCATGAATAATAGTCAGGCAGGGGAGATAATAAGGATGGTACAGGATAAGGAGCCGGCAGAAGGACTGGATATGCTGTCCGGACTTCTACCCGGTAAAATTATATTTACCACAAGCTTCGGGATGGAGGACCAGGTTATTACCGATATGATATTTACAGGAAATATGGATATTGAGGTAGTGACACTGGATACCGGAAGGCTCTTCAGGGAAACATATAAGGTGTTCGGCAAAACCATCGGGAAATATGGCAGGAATATACGATGCTATTATCCTGATACTGCAGCAGTCGAGAAGCTGGTGTCGGAGAAAGGTCCCTTTAGCTTCTATGAGTCGGTGGAGAACAGGAAGGAGTGTTGCCATATACGTAAGGTTGAGCCGCTAAACCGTGCCCTCATGGGAATGGAATGCTGGATCACCGGCATACGGGCCACACAGTCAACAAATCGTGATAGGCTGCAAATTATCGAAAAAGACCCTGACAGGGGTATACTTAAATATAACCCTCTCCTTCACTGGGATCAGCAGGATGTGGAAGACTATATAAAAGCGCATAATGTTCCCTATAATATCCTTCATGACAAAGGCTATGCAAGCATAGGCTGCGAGCCCTGCACCCGTGCCCTGAAACCGG
Organism: Bacteroidales bacterium; assembly: GCA_041685495.1. GTDB lineage: Bacteria > Bacteroidota > Bacteroidia > Bacteroidales > VadinHA17 > UBA9300. The sequence goes on along the minus strand of JAWLFR010000083.1, from coordinate 2,414 downwards.
GGGAGGATTTTCGTGACGGCCGGTGGTGGTGGGAGTCAAACAGCAACAAGGAATGCGGCCTTCATGAAAATAACCGGCAAAAGGCAACACAAAAATAGTGTATCTTAACCATGCATCTTAAATGCATTGCATCGGGACTCTTTTATTCTGATGCCTGAACAGTATTACCCTTGTTTTCGTCACAACTTAATAATTATCCTTATATTTATAAAGAGATATCAATAAATATGGGGAAAGCAATAGTAAAACTCAAAATTGCCACCTATGCCGGTGAAGAATATGTGGTAAGTGTTCCATGTGACAGTGATGATGTCGACGAACTTATTATAGCCAGCGCATGGCAGAAACTGAAGGAAGATGAAGGAGGCTCTCTTCCTTACGGTCACCGCAGCGCTGAAATAATAAAACGAATTGACTGATCCGTCCTGTCAAAACACTTAAGCAAGCATTATATGAGCTTTTGCCAGCTTGGCGGGTATCTGCAGGTTAAGCGGGCAGTTCTGAACACAGTTGCCGCAGTCATTGCATACATCACCTTTAACGGGGAGTCCTTTATAAAGTCCGGTTGCCTTGCTCCAGTCATGATCATCCATGGCATAACGCTCAAAACGCAGTATATCGGTAATAGGTATATGCTGGGGACAGTGACCCTGACACTTACCGCATAAGCGGCATACAGCAGCATCAGCCTCGGCTGACATCATACCCAGTGCCATCACATCAGCGGCACTCGGCTCTTTTCCTGCACCTGCATACGTCTCGGTAAACTCATTCAGGTTCCTTACACGTATCACTGCAGCATCAAGCTGTGTCTTTGTTGACAGCCAGCGCACCATGGCATTATGGGGCGACACATCTGCCGGTAAGCCGGAGATAAAGGCCTGGTCTTCTTTCATACGCCCTATTCCGCGTGCTGTCTTCATGGCAATGGTTCCGAAATTTCTTTTACGGGCAAACTCAATAAACTCATCCATTTCAGGGTCGCCACCATATGAATACATAAACTGTGCATGCTCATACATACCGTCTTCAACCACTGCTGTGAGCACCTCGGCCGCACTCTGGCCGTTCTCAACGCGCGGACTCCCTGCATAGCTATGCTGTGAGAGGCAGAGATGCTTTACCAGGCCTTCTTTCTTCAACCTTTCAAAAGCACGCACGAAGCTGCGGTCATTCTTCAGCTCATCTGTATTATGATAACCGTAATGCAGCTGCATATCATCAAAATAGCCCAGCCCGGTCTTTTCAACAGCTTCCTTCACAAACCTGTAATGCGCTTCTTCATCCATATGTCCACGAAAATGGTCTCCTCCCACACGGTCAACTGTTACCTGGCAGTAATGTGCCTCCCTGTTTTTCAGGATGGTCTCCGGGGCGCCGCTGTCCATCCACCGGTTAGCCTTATGCCAGTAATTAATACCGCACAGCACACCCGCTTCCATTACCAGATTATCCATATCACCGGCACCGATAAGAAATGATATATCTCGACCGCTGTAGCCAAGCTTACGGCGTGGCAGCCTGCCTACCTTCCGGGCTGCCTCCTCAACCATTGAATCTCCTTCCTGTGTCTTATGACCAAAAACTTTACCTGTCATCCCTGCCACTATTGCAGTTGATGATAACTTCAGAAAATTTCTTCTTTTAATTGCCATATTAAATACCTCCTGTTTTTTCTTAATTAATTGTATCAGTGTCAAATATAATAATATTTTTTATAGTAAGACACCGGGGTGAGAGATGTTCAAGCCTGGCACTGCCACCAGTGTTTATCCTGCTCTGCCTCATTAGCCAGTACCCGGTCATACTGTTGCCCGGATAATGGTTCTGATCTTATTACTGATGGGGCGCCTGCTGCATTTTTGCCAGAGGCATCAGATCCTGTGCAGCCAAGAATTGACAGCAGCTTGTAGAAAAGTCGCTTTTCCCTTTTCTTATTTTTTCTCCTGATGGCCATAAAGTGTTAAGTATACCACCGGAAGAAAAATAAATACCAGCAGTAAACCAAACAATAATCCGCCTATCACCACTATAGCCATGGGCCGCAACATTTCAGTGCCCTCACCTAACACCAGGGCAAGGGGTAATAAACCAAACAGACTGTTAAAGTCCGTAATAAGTATAGGGCGAAGCCTTTGTAATGCTGCTTCTTTTATTGCTACAATAATTCCATAACCTTGTTGTCTCAGATCATCAATAAAAGTAAGCAGTAATACTCCGTTGTTGATTTCCATGCCCGTCAGCATTATTATTCCAATAAGAGCAGTTACACTTATGGGTGTTCCGCTTATATATAAAGCATAGGAGATGCCTGCCAGTGACAGGGGGATACGTATAAGTATGATAAGTGGTTTGAGAAAACTCTCGAAATACAGCACCATCACTGCATAAGCCAGGAAAAGCGCAAAAAGAAG
>JAWLFR010000010.1:0-37653 GCA_041685495.1 Bacteroidales bacterium | reverse complement strand
ATAAGCCTTCAAGCGAAAGTGCGTTTGAGTGACTCATGGCGTCCCACCACTGCCAGTTTGAGTGGTATTCTGTCGGGAATTCAGAAAGTGCAGGATGTGTGGGATCGCACAGGATCCCTAAAGTATGCGGTTTTTGACCGTTGGTCCAGGCTGTATTCCAGAATATACTGGAAAAACCAACAGCCACTTCGCCTCCCTTACCTTCTTTAATGCTGCCTTTTTTAACAGTCAGCAGTACTTTTCCACCGTTATTCAAAGCAGATATAGCCTTTTCATTCAAAGTTGAAACCACCATGATCTCATCTTCAACCACAGGTAATTCCGATGGAAATACCCAGAAATCCCATGTATTTACGTAACCGGCTACATCTACCTGTAATTGATATTTAGCGGCTTTTACAACCGTAAAATTTTCGTTGATTGAACCAAGCTTAATGTTATGTCCCCAGCAGATATCTGTTTTGTTAAATACTCCTTCTTTTATTATTTCACCGTCATTATCAATGATTTTCCACGCTGGCAAAACACCTTTTAGCTCTTTTGCTCCATAATGAGCCACTTCAATATCACAAGCCACTTTTTCGTCGCTGGTAAAAATCATCTTTTTAAACCTTGCTAAAGGCACTGTTTCATTTGAGAACTGACGAAACTCTTCAGGAGAAATATAGCCTTTTTCATCCCAGAAAGGATCCAGCACACCAACCAGGGCCGTTCCCTGTCCGGGAAAATCGTGCAAGTCCAACAATTGAAATCCGCCAAATCCTTTTGTTCTGAGGGCAGCTTCAATATCCGCTTTATAGCATAAAGCCTGCAATTTGCCTGATGCCTTAACAAAATCATCAGCCATATGAAGCATTCCGTTTGCTTCCAGGCTTTTCTGAAATATCTCAAAATTGGTAGCTTTCAATACTCCATCATACTTTGGTATCTCACTGAAGTCAGGATAGACACACCACTGACCAATCTCATGGCTGACCATAGTCGCTGCCAGGTGGTTTAAGGCATCTTCCCAATCATAGTCGCTGCGCGGTGGTTCACTGTTAATAATACTGTTCAGGTTTTGGTCCCATCCCTGAATGCGAACTTTACTGGCTGTATTATGATAATCATTTTCCGGTATTAAAGGCCAGCCAGCACCGGTGGTATAAACCCTGCGTGAATCCCTGCCTTTCCAGTACTTAACAAATTCAGTAAGGTAAGCTATATGGTTTTCTCCATGTGGTTCATTACCATATGCCATTAGACAAAATGAAGGATGATTGCCATATTCTGCAACCATTCTTTCACTCTCCCTGTATATCCATTGATCTATTTTCTCACCTGCACCCAGGTTAGGACACCATGCTGAAGCCTCCACCTGGTAATAAAACCCAAGTTTATCAGCAGCTTCAAAAGCAGCTTTGGGCGGACACCATGAATGAAAGCGTATATGGTTTAAGCCATGGTCTTTACATATCTTTATTATCCGTTCCCATTCTTCGGCGTCGGTGGGAGGGAAGCCTGTTTTTGGGAAAATTGCGCATTCCAGTGTTCCCCTGAGAAAGGCCGGGCGACCATTGATTACAAAACTTTTTCCTTCCACATGAAAATCGCGCATACCAAAGGTTCCCTGCCATATGTCACTGTAAGTATTTGAGGTAAGTTCAACACTTAGTTCATACAGATCAGGGTTAAATTCATCCCATAAACGTACATCATCACCCATTGGGTAGTTAATAATTATCCTGTTTAAGGTGCTGCCGGCCATAAATTCAGAACTTATTTCTGCAATTTCCCGGGGTGAATCAGCTGAGCTGCTTTTTGCCGAAATTTTCAGTATACCGGTCTGCCGGTTTTCTGTATCATTAGCTATTTCCACTTCCACCCTGGCACTTTTGTTTTCAACATCGGGAAAGATCTGAACGTTTGAAATAAAAAGGGGATCCTTTTGAAAAAGCTTTAATTCACCAACAATACCATTCCAGTTGCTTTGGGTGTTATCACTTACACTATGCGCATCATCTCCCACCTTAATATCTTTCACACGATTGTCTACACAGATTGTAATAGTGTTTTTTTCCGGCTGTAGGTGCTTGCCAACATTATAGCGATGAGGTACTCCCAGGGCATTTTGTAATCCCATGTAATTGTCATTCACCCAAACCTGGGTTTCCCAATGGCAGCGCTCCAATAAAAGCTCGATATGTTTGCCGTACCAATCTTCTGGGATATTAACCTCTTTCTGATACCATGCTGCCCCTGTATAATAATAATCAGATATCAGCCAGAAGGGGTATCTGAACTTATCATCACCTAAATAGGGTTTATAATTAGGATCGTCGTACCATTCTTTCCCCTCTTCATATCCCTTCCATGTATGACCGGTAAAGATGGTATTATAACCTACAGGATTTCCTTTTTTTCTTAATGGCATGGAGCCCGGCAGTTCAATTGTTTCTGCCAGATCTGAAGCAAACCATTTTTCGGTAATGCCCACATCAGTACTATCCATTTGAAATTTCCACTCTCCGGACAAATCAATTTCTGTAACATCCATCTTTGAGCAACTTCCGGTTATTGTAGCAAGTATAAAAAGGGTAATAAGGATAATTATCCCTTTTGAGGTCCAACTTTTTTCCATGATTCCTGTTCTTTTTAGTTCGATCTTTAATAATAGTCTAGCTTTCGTTATTATCCTGCCAGTAACCTGATGATAGTCAGATAATGAAATCGGGGTCAATCAATATTCACTTTGCTTCCCCACCAGTTATTTTTTGGGTCGAAATCCTTTGACAGTAGATACATCCTCTCTTTCTCCAGCGACGGCAAGAGCGTTTCCTCCCTGTATTTTCTGAGTTTCTCAGCTTTAGCAGGATCATAACCAGGCTCATTTGAAGGGAACTTTGCATTTACAGATTCCAGGTATTCAAAAAGCTGCTTATGCAGATCAGCTACCAGTTCGGGGTTTTTCTCTGAAAGGTCACTCTGTTCCCCAATGTCATCATTCAGGTTATACAGCTCTTCAGCGCCGGTTTCGTAATAATGAATTAGTTTCCACTCACCCAAACGGATAATCGACACGGGATCGCCACCCTGGTTTCCATAATGCGGATAGTGCCAGATAAGTGGCCTCAATGGAATTGAGTCTCCTCTCAACAATGGCAACAGGCTTACCCCATCAGAATGTTCTTCAGGGCGTAATTCAAGATTGGCAAGGTCCAGAATTGTTGGGTACAGATCGACAGCCGAAACAGGGGTACTACACGATAATCCCTTATCCGTGAGTCCCGGTACTTTAATAAAGTACGGCTCACGAATACCACCTTCAAACTGGTATCCCTTTCCGCCCCGCAGCGGCAGGTTCGAGGTTGAGTAAGCATCCCCGGAAGCAACTCCTCCGTTATCAGAGGTAAATATAACAATGGTATTATCTTCCAGACCAAGCTTTTTTAATGCATTTAATACCACACCAACTGCATCGTCCCTTGTTTCTATCAACCCGGCATAAACCGGATTATCCTGTATTGGTCTTATGGGCAGACGCTCTGCCATTTCATATCCGGACTCATAAATACCCTGACCTTCGGCTTTCTGACGATATTTAGCCCACTTCTCACGGGTGGTTTCGATAGGTGCATGAACAGCATAAAATGATAGACAGGCAAAAAATGAGCTGTCTTTATTTGCTTTAATAAAGTCAACTGTTTCCCGGGCAAGGCGCATTGAAAGATTTTCGCCATCGGGGCCACTTTCGAGGGTGGGATTATTCCAGGGAGCAAAAAATCCCCCCTTTGGGCTTCCAACATCCCAACCCCCTCTGTTAATATCAAAACCATGATCTTCAGGCCAGGAACCTTTACCACCAAGGTGCCATTTGCCGGCAAAGAAGGTAAGATAACCGGCCTCCTTTAAGGCTTCAGGAAGAGTAATATATTTATGTGCCAGGTGCCGGTTGTACTCCGGAGGTATCAGCAGGGTATTGGACCCGGCCTCACTCCATTCCTCTCCGGCTCTGGCTCCAATCCAATCGGTTACACCATGCCTTGCAGGGAACTTACCTGAGAACAGGCTTGCCCGGGATGGGCTGCATACCTGGCAGGCTGCATACCCGTCGGTAAAAAACATTCCCTCATTGGCTATCCGATCAATGTTGGGTGTTTCATAAAAGTCGCTCCCCATGCAGCTCAAATCCTTGTATCCCAGATCATCTGCAATAATAAATAATATATTCGGTTTATCCTTTGTCTTTTTCCCTGTACAGGAGTATGCGACCAGTGTTAAAATTAGAGTAGAAAAAAAAATTACTTTTGCTTTCATATCGTTTCCCAGTGTATTCCCAAAGTTAATAAATGTAGATAAGCAATATGGTAATAAGTAATTGTACTCATAGGCTTAATTTTCCAAAAAATCATTTGCTCCTGTGTGCATAGTGTCAAGGACTAATATCTCCTTGAAGATCTTGTCGGCTATATCATTTTTCCTCATTCCTTTTTCGGCCAGCCCTATTAAATACCAGGCTTCAATATCGCTGCGTTTTTGCAGGTCATCTTCAAAAACCAGTAAGAGTGGTAGTGATGTAGCAAAATAGTCGATCCGGGCTTTCTCATTCAGTTTTTCTTCACCATATTGTTTGAGTTCCGTTAAAAGCAGGCCTGCCTCTTCTTCCTTGCCAAGCTCAAGCAGGGAGAGTGCTTTGTAATACGATAATTCTGAATATGCGCTTACAGCCATATCAATAAAATCACCTTCCTCGGCGGTACTTTTTATAAAACACTGTTTTGCATTCTTTTCATCTCCAAGCGACTTATATGCTATGCCCTTCCAGTAATTGATATGTGCAACTGCCTGCAGGGGATGGTATTTTTCACCAAGATTATCAGGGGGATCGATCGACTTATTAAAATAGTCAAGTGCTTTCTGCGGATCATTATTTTTCAAAGCTGACTGACCAAGCCTCAGGCAGGAATAGGTGTATTGCTTTAATACTTTTCCTTCACCGCCTTCCCATGGGTGAAAAACCCTGCTCTCCAGAATGTCCAGGGCCTCCTGATACCTGCCATCGAAGTTAAGCAGTGCCGCTAGTTCCACTGAAAAATCGTCACGGGAGCTAATCTGGTTTTTTATTTTCAGCAGGCTGTCCAGGCGTTCACCGGGTCTATCATTGAGTTTTTTTCTTAACTGATCATATTCATACCTTATTCTCATATCATTCGGTGCCAGTTCGATAGCCTTAAGGAATGCCTTTCGGGCTTTTTGTCCTTCACCAGAGGTGTTCCAGTAAGCAATCCCAAGATTACGGTGTAATGTAGCATAATCACAATTGTGCCGGGCTGCTTTTTCCCAGACAGCAATGGCATCCTTATGCCTTTGAAGGTTATAGTAGTAATTCCCCAGTCCATATGCAACAATTGTATTGACAGCAGGTTTGCTCAATACCCACTCCAATACTATTTGCTCATGTATTCTTGAGGGGAAGAAATAATCAAAAGAGCCGGTCATGGTTCTTTTCAGAACTTCAGAGGATTTCTCATTATCTCCCTGCAGATCATATAACCATGCAAGAATAAAGCGGGTCATAATGGATTTCCGCATTGGATTTGGAACAGTAGTCTCAGGGATATTCTCCCTGTGATGTAACTCGATGAGATCTATAGCTTCTGTATAGAATCCTGCCTCAGAATAATCAAATGCTATATCAATTATAGTCTGGGCCTCATTTCTTGAGGAATTAAGGAAGTCCCTGAAATCTCCTGACAGCTTTGCTGATTCACAGTTTGCCCATTGATCAAGCGGATCTGTGGCAAGAAGATCTGTAAGACCTTGTTTTGCCAGATGAGCTTTACCCTGTCTTTTGTGTATTATTGCTTTAAGAATTACAGCTTTATTATTTTGCCGGTTGGTATCCATAGATGCTTCAAGGTGTTCCAGGGCTGTCAGGTAATCAGATTGCAGGCAGTCAATAGTTGCCAGGTGGTAATAGGCTGAAGCACGCCACTCAAAATTCCATGTTGCTTTATAAAACAATTCATATGCTTCTTCTTTTTTACCCTGGTAATAGCAGCTTAAGCCACCGTAGTAGTGTGCCTCGCCCGTAGCCGGGTTCGGATGATAGGTGGTAATAATACCAATAGCTGTCCTGAAGTTCTTTTCAGCTTCGACAAATTTGCCGTTTTTAAGCTCTGCACGGCCCAGGCTAATATATGATTTGTAGCTTTTTGGGTCACGCTCAATAGCTTCTCTCCAGTATGTCTCAGGGTAGCGGGTTGGGTGACGGTATAACTCCAGGTGTTCACCAATTAATTCCAGTTCGTTTGTGCTTTCAACTTCTTCTGCTTGTTTTGGCTCAAAGGCAGGCTTACGATTTCTTTCCTTACTTATTTCCCGGCGGTGGTATGCAATCAGCTCCTTGCCTTTTTCGTCTGTAACAATCAGTGAAACTGCATTTTCCTGTCCGGACTCAATAGTAAGTGTATTGTTTCTCCATGGTTTCTCCGGCGAAACAGATTGTTTTTCAAAGACCGTTTTGTCGTTTCGTCTTATAAGGATAAATGTAAGGTTGTCTAATCTGCGGCTTGCTCCGACTCCTAGATCCAGTTTGTTGCCCTGCTGAATTTCAAGTCGGATTGCTAAATCTTTAGTGGCATTTTGCACGGGTCCCAGGTTCCTGTAGCTCCACCAGAATTGTGAGAATTTTTTTGTTTCATATGGGAGTAAATATGAAAAGTCGGGCTGATTATCAGTGTATACACCACACATCAACTCGAAATACGGGCCTCCTTCATCAGTCAGTTCGCGGTCCCAGGCACGACCGAATTCTTCACTGCCCCATGTCCATTGTTTTTTACCCGGTGCAATATGCCTGTTTGCGACGTGAACAAAACCCCCATCAGCTTTAAAGTCGTATCCGCCAAAGAAATTGTATTTTGTTTCGCAAACCATGTAACTGGTTGGAACCGGAATATGATCGTATTTACGTAAGTCATTCTTACCATGTCTCTTGTGATAAGGAATGCCATAATAATAGTTTTCGGCAATCGGGTAGCTACTCTGGGCACGTACGGCGTGATCGGCCACATAATGCACATCAGGAGGGAAAAAGCTCTGATAGTCTTTATGCACCTCAACAGCAATGTTAGCCCACCATAAAAATGTCTGGGTAAGTGATGTACGATTAAACAGTCGGCCACGCAATTCAACCAGAGCACTATCCGGTCTGATACGAATTCCATGCATTCCTTTCAAACGGTACATAGGGTCGTATTCCGACATCCAGACTGTGCATGCACCATCAGTTTCTTCTTCGATATAAACATCGCCTGGCAGATAAGTTCCGGGCCTATGATGTTGTGGCCAGTTAAACTCTATCCCACCACTGATCCAGGGCCCTGCCAGTCCAACCAGGGCAGGCTTGATAACTTTTTGCTGATAGAAGTAGTTATAATTATTATTGGTTTTGTCCTGGGCTTCAAAAACTCTGCCCCCAATCTCAGGTAACATAACCAGCTTAACAAAATCGTTCTCAAGAACGAATGATTTGTACGCTATATCTTCTTTATGATTATTTACTTTATCGATAATAGGCAGTGGATAAACTTTCCCTGATGAGCCCTGAAATACCCTCTTTTCGAAGAAGACCGGGTTTATGTCGGGATTTCCTGGTTTATAGGTTGGCAGGACCAGATCCTGTTTAAATGCTTTTACTTTATTCATCTTATTTTATAATCTCCTTTTCAATTTTTTCGAGCGTCTTCCCTTTTGTTTCGGGTAGTTTTTTATAGATAAAGATTAATCCTGCAATACATATTATTCCATAAAGCCAGAATGTACCTGAAGCCCCGAAAGCATTATTAAGCAACGGGAATGTGTATGTGAGCAGAAAGCTTGCCAGCCATAGTGAAACGGTTGCAACGGCCATTGCTGCTCCACGCATTATGTTGGGAAATATTTCAGAAAGTACGACCCATGTCACAGGAGCCAGCGACATTGCATAGCAGGCTATAGCCATAACCACCAGTAGTAAGAGGGGCCAGCCGGTTATTTCAAAATAATAGGCTGCACCCATGAATGTATAAATACCCGCCAGTCCGCCAGCTCCAATTAACATCAGGGCTCTTCTGCCTATTTTATCTACCGTGTAAATCGCAACAAAGGTGAAGATAAGATTGACGCTGCCTGTAACAACTATATTAAAAAGAATATCTGACACACCATAACCGGCTGCTTCAAATACTTCTTCAGCATAATTGAAAATAACATTAATACCGCACCACTGCTGAAAGGCTGCCAGCACAATTCCAACAAGGAGGATTTTTCTTATTCCGGGAGCAAGCAGCTCCTTAAAATGCACCCTTTTTGTATCTGCCTGCAGGGTTGTTTTTATGTTTATTAACTCTGATTGTGCGTATTCCAGGCCTCCTATTTTAGACATAATGGCCAGCACCTTATTATTCTCTCCTTTTTTTGCCAGCCATCTCGGACTTTCAGGAACAAAGAACATAAGAATAAAAAATAGTCCGGCCGGAACAGTCTCTGCCCAGAACATCCACCTCCATCCCATCTGTCCGTTCCATGAAGCAAGAATATCGGCATCTGTTGCACCGGGATCTACCGGCTGAGCAATCTGCCAGTTGACAATTTGTGCCAGCAGGATACCAATAACAATGGTAAGCTGGTTAAGAGATACGAATTTGCCCCGCATGGCGGCAGGAGAAACTTCAGCTATATACATGGGCGAAAGGTTTGAGGCCAGACCAATACCTATACCACCCAGAATCCGGTAGATGATAAAAGGGGTAAAAGAGTTTGATGCACCTGTCCCGAAGGCTGACAGGGTAAATAAAAGAGCAGAAAATATGAGCAGTCTTTTTCGGCCTAACCAGTCACTAAAAATTCCTGAGCTTATTGCTCCCAGCAGGCAGCCTGCCAGGGCGCTGCTCATAGCCCATCCCTGTAAGTTAACCGAATTGGAGATATGGAAGAACTTTTCATAAAATGGTTTTGCTCCACCAATTACTACCCAGTCATATCCAAATAGCAGGCCTCCCATAGCGGAAACCATGGAGATCATAAATATATACCTGATGTTGAATTTGCTCATTGCCTTATTTTTGACAGGGTGGCATTCATATTATTCAGACAGTCTTCTAACTCCAGGTTTATTGTTTGGTTATAGTAAACATTTTACTTGCATAATTCCCTTTAAGATATACGGCGATTCCACTTGACATCAGCACTTTACCTGAAATAACAAATTCTTCTTCACCATCGGACACAGAATAACTGGCGTCTTCTTCAAGCCCATGCAATACCAGGCGGTTGTTGACAGAATTGTACGGAACACCGGCTATGGTCTCATATACCTGGAAGGCAAAAACCACACTTTCTGACCTGTCCTGAGAAACAAACTGCACCGCAGAACGTGTTTCTTCAAACGGATTTTTCAGGCGATAATATTTTCCCTGCTGTATTGTATTCCTGAATTTCTTGTACAGGGAAATCATTTCCTTCGCAATCTCTTTGTCTTCCTGCTCCCAGGCAGTCAGATTGCCGCCAATGCCTAATGTTGCCGCCATTGCTGAATGGAACCTGAAGGTTAGCGGAATATTTTTCTGATGATCGCCATATCCCCAATCGGTTACCCAGTTCAGCATTGTATTGGTTGGGTACAAATGCGAATAGCCATATTGTATATACAGTCTGTCCTCCGGATTTGTATTATCACTGGGCCATGTCTGGTCGGTGTATCTGAGAATACCCAGATCAACCCTTCCTCCTCCGCTGGAACATGCCTCGAACTGTACATCAGGGTGTTTTTCACGGATGACGTCAAGAATTTCATATATGTTACGTATATATCTGATACGCAGTTCACGCTCTTTATCCGGGGAAGCACCTACCCATCCGGTCTCAGACCAGTTTCGATTCATATCCCATTTAATAAACTTAATGTCGTTTTCTGAAAGTAATTTATCAAGCCATTCAATAGTATATTGTTTTACATCTTCCCGTGCCATATTCAGTACCAGCTGGTTGCGTCCTTCATGGCTTGTGCGGTTTGGTGTTTGCAGCACCCATTCAGGGTGTTTTTTATACAGATTTGTAGAAGCATTGATCATTTCAGGTTCCACCCAAACGCCGAAATCCATTCCCAGTTCTTTCACCTTGCTGATTAGGGGCTGCAGACCATTCGGGAATTTTTTTGCATCAGGATACCAATCGCCCAACCCGCCTCTCGAGTCATTTCTTCCTTCAAACCATCCATCATCAATTACAAACAATTCAACACCTATTTCCTTTGCAATTTTTGCGAGTGCCACCTGACCTTCTTCATTTACATCAAAATGTGTTGCATACCAGCTGTTATAAAGAACAGGCTTAAGGGTAAGATTATGAGGTTTGGGTAAAATATGATTTCTTACATACTGATGCAGCCTCTGGCTGGCACCGTTTGTTCCGCCATCTCCCACTACGCCGCTTATTATTTTCGGAGTGGTAAATTCTTCATTTTTGTTAAGAATCCAGTGTGAATCCCAGTAGTTAATACCTCCGGTTACCTGCAGTCTTTCATTATTTTCTATTACAAAATCGAGTTTAAAATTACCTGTCCATTGCAGCCCGCCAAAATAGACTTTTCCGTTAAATTCATCACTCTCACCGTGGGGACGGATCATATATGCCGGTGTATGCTGTATGCTTTTGGCATCACGGTTAAAAATAGATTTAATTCCAGGAGTCAGCAGCGATTGGCGGGGAATAAACTCCCTGCCCCAGTTGCCGCTGAATTGTATTAAATCATACTCATCAGCAGGCAAACGGAATGAACCCGAATACGCCCTTTCAACCTGAATATCTTTTTTACCATTATTTTTTAATACCAACCATTTTTCAATAATATCAAGTTCAGGAATTACCCGGATATATTCAGAGACGGTGAAAGGATAATAAATATCTTTCATATTGAACCTGATATAAGGGTATCCATCAAGCTCACCGGTTTCATATCCGTCAAAAACCAGTTCCAGTTCACGATTCCCGTCAGCAAATATTACTTCTATTGCGGGCTCCATAAAAACATACCCACCCCTGTATGGTATTTCACGAATGGAAGTGCCAAATTTGGGGTCTGCATTCCAGTCATCAGCCTCAAAAGTCCTTTCACCAGATAATGGTCCGTAGTACCCTGTTGTGAGGTTGCTATCCCTGGTTAAGATAACCTGATAAGAAGCATTTTCTGAGGAGATAGTCCATCTTACAGGATTCTCTGAAACTTTTATCACCTGTGCATAGCAGCTAATTATTAAGCCTGAAAATAAGATCGAGACAAATAGTTTTTTCATTTTTTGAGTTTAATTATTTTTTGAAGTCGTATATGATTAAATAACAGTATTTTCAAGAAACTTCAATATTCGATTACTTATTATTTAATTAATGCTTCTGTGCCATTTCATTGGCTGATTTTTATAAAGTAATAATAATAATCAAATCTAAAGAGATTAGGTGATAGGTAAAATAGATAATTTAATGGTTTTAATGGACAATATAATTATATTCGACTTTATTTATCAATGATGAAAAAGAAGGAAGGCTTTAAAGGACAGCGCACATTAATTCTTCCTGAGTTCATAATCAAGGAGATACAAAAAGACGCATTCAGCAGTCAACTTTACTTGACGGATATCGGTTATTATCCACATGCACAATTTCATCATATCATACGAAAAGAAGGAAGTGGACAGTATATATTGATTTATTGCATTGAAGGGGAAGGATGGTTCTCTATTGATGGAAAAAGGACCAGTGTTTTTGCCAATCAATTCTTCATAATTCCTGAAGGAGTTTCCCATGCCTATGGATCCAGTGATAGTAATCCATGGAGTATCTACTGGATACATTTTTCAGGTTTGCAGGCATCTGATTTCTATGAAATTACTTCGGGTACCAAGTTTATTGCTCCTTCAAAAGTATCACGAATTGAAGATCGCATCCAACTTTTTGAGGAGATCATAAAAAACCTGGAGATGGGTTACAGCAATGAGAACCTGCGGTATGCAAATATTTGTCTTTTACATTTCCTGGCTTCGTTTAAATATATCAGCCAATTCAGGCAAATACGTACAGTAAGAGAAAAAGACTTAATTGAAGATGCAATTGTTTACATGAAAGAATTCCTTAATGAAAAGATTACTTTGGAAACAATTGCATCAGAGGGAGGTTTATCACCATCACATTTCTCACTTGTATTTCGCCGAAAAACAGGAAGGTCTCCTATGGATTATTTAATCCATCTTCGCATTCAAAAGGCCTGCCAGTTTCTGGACAATTCTGACTTAAGAATCAAGGAAATAGCTGCAAGGGTGGGTTATGATGATCCTTATTATTTTTCAAGAGTTTTCAAAAAGGTTATGGGAACATCCCCGGGTAAATACAGAACCATGCCTAAAGGTTAGGTAATCTGGTGCGCTGGAAGCGCTGTATTTGGTTTGCTGAAGCTCGCCGTAATTTGCCTCGCTCCTCGTGATCCTTGCAGGGGATTATCTAAAACACAAAAAACCAGTGCAGTCGTACTGGCCTTTTTGTGTTTTGTCGCAAACTTCTGAACGAAGTTCGAACTTTTTTTCAACAAAACGGCTGACACGGCGTACACCACCGTCAATTTTTCCCCGCTTTCAGCGGGATTTTCGGGGGGCGCTTTTTTCACTTGTGGGAAGATAGTTTTTTGGCGGATTTATTGTTTTGCGTGCTGGCGTTTGGCTCTTTTGCAAAAGTTAGTGAATCTGGAATGGTTCGTGCTTTTGCAAATGTGCCAAACCGGGGTCGGACAAAAATATGCCAAAAAACTATGTGTGGTGGACAGTAACCCTGAAAATTTAAACCAGGCTGACGAGTTCAGCGGAAAGGTATAAGTTGAACAACCAGGATAACCTGTAAGAGCAAATCAATAAATATCATCCAGTAATTTAAACCATAAATGAATATTAATCGTTAAATTTGTATAAGATAATGAGAATAAATATGAATCTTCAATCGAAAAAATTAGAGCTGGTTCAGCTTATATTAAATACAGAACAACCCACTATCCTTGCCAGGGTTGAAGCTGTGCTAAAAGGAAAAGCTGTCGATTGGTGGGATAAGTTGAGTCCCGAGGAAAAGGAAGCAATAGAAAAAGGCTTATCAGAAGCCGAAAAAGGAGAGCTTATCCCTCACGAAGAGGTAATGAAAGAAGCAAAGGCAAGATATAAGCTGGACTAATGAAGATAAGCTGGACCCCGACAGCAAAAAGGACTTATTTTAAAGTTCTTGACTATTTAGCGCAAAACTGGACCAAAAGGGAAGTTACAAACTTTATGAACGAAGTTGAAAGTTTACTGACCAGGATCACCGACAATCCTGAAATGTTCCAAGCCTCCAGAAAGAAGAAAAATGTCAGAAAAGCCTTGATAACAAAGCACAACACACTTTACTACAGGATAAAAACCAAGAATAAAGAGTTAGAGCTAATCACCTTTTGGGACAACCGCCAAGATCCTCAAAAGCTAGCTTACTAGTTACCCGAATGCGAACATACTCATATTGGTGAATGTTTATAGTTAAGGGATATGCATGAGAGCCAATAATGAATGTTGAACCTGGTAAAAGAAATATAAAAAAAGGACACCGACCAAAAAATGGAAGATGTCCTGTCATGTCGGGGTAGGAGGATTCGAACCTCCGACCCCCTGCTCCCAAAGCAGGTGCGCTAACCGGACTGCGCTATACCCCGCACTGGCCTCCGTAGCTTAAGCGAAGGAGGCTGCCAAAAGCCCCGCAAAAATATAAAAGCATTTCGGTTTTACAATAGAATTTTATAAAATAATAGGCACACAAGCTGTGGAGTACTAGCGTGTACGCGTTTAGAATTATTTTATTTCCTTTTTATACACCCTGATGCAACGGTAATTGATCCAGCTTAATAACAAGAAGAGGATCAAAAATAAAACCTGTAAGAATGAGAATGCATCTGATGAGATGGTCAGTATCAAAATCAGTATGATAATTCCGGCTAAAATTATGTTTTGAATGAAATTAAAATATAGCGACCATGATTTCAACCTTGCATATGCTATGAGAACAATAATTTTAATAATTAAGAAGATGGCAATGCCTGTGATGAGGTATGAATTCACAAAATTAAAAACAGTGTATGAATCACCTGTAAATAAAAGACCAAAAAGGAAAAATGCAGGGATTAAAAAAAATAATCCGGCAAGCTCAATAATTTGCCAGATTTTCGAGATTATAAAAACAGTATGCCTGCTTTTCATTGTACTGCGGTTATTAATGCTAAAATAATATAATCTTACATATCCCTGTTTAATTTAAATAAGAAATACAAAAAGTTGAAAAAGGAAATTAAAACTGCATAATTTTTTGTACTCAGGAATACAAATTTTTGGCAACAATGGCATACAGTCTTTTCGTTTATCAATCACTGATTCAAAAAGTGTAAGCGCTTACATCCGTTTGTACAGTTCAAGAATCTTTTCTTCATATTCTTCATCTGCTATCACCGCTCCCCATCCCTTGGTTTCCTGGTACAGGCCGTCAAAGGCCGAACCACGGAAGCTTCTGATAATATGAGGTACACCTTCACTATCAAGTATTTCTCTTATTCTCTGTGCCTGGAATTCATTTTCGAGTATTATTATTTTTTTTGTCATTTGTTATTTGGGTTTTAAAAATTATTATAGTTCAAATCTCTCCTGAAAGCCTGGAGGACCCTGTCATCTGGAGCCATGTAACCTTCAATGGCCATTTCATCGCGTGCGATTGCGGTTAATGTCCCGGCCCACAGAGTTGCTTTGCCCATGTAGTTACTGTTTTTCACAAGCATATTGTCAGTTTCAGGATGTTTAACTTATAAATATAAGGCATGTACAGTATAATTCAATATGTTATTGAGTATAATTACAGAAAAACCATTAAAGGTGGCTTGATTCCGAATAATTAAATACATAAATTCATTGTCATTATTATCAGACCCGGCTTTATAATTAAATAAAAACAATTAAGCATATGAAAAGTTTATACTTCCGTTTTACAGGTATTTTATTTGTGCTGTTAATAACAATCGTTGCCGATGCACAAAGGGCTGGTTTTGACAAAGATGAATTTGCTGAGAGAAGGCAGGCCCTGATGCAAAAAGCAGATGCTGAGATGATCCTTCTTTTCGGGAAACCTAAACCTGAGACCGGAGCTCCTTTTAGGCAGGATAATGATTTTTATTATTTCACGGGCATTGAGGACCCGGGTTCAGCACTTGTTATGTTGCCGGCAAGCGGACAGTCAATATTGCTGCAGCCTGTACTTTCAGATCGGGAGATCTATGTTTCCGGATCAAATCTTCTGAGTAGTGGCACTGATCCTTCCGCGGTGGGATTTAATTCAATTATTCCAATATCTGACCTCGATGAATATATAGTGAGGAACTGCGGAAGGAGCAGCGGTGCAGATGTTTTTATCAGGATTATGCCTCCTGATGTTGTTAACGGGGGAAGGATGGAGATGGACCTTCTTCATGCCAGGGCTGCACGATCACATTATAATGACCAGGTGTCATTGAATACACATCGCGTTAATAAGTTAATGCAGAGATATCCCTATATCAATTTCCATGATGTATCTGTTTATATAGATGAATTAAGGGTTATAAAAACAGATTGGGAAAAAAATATACTGAGGAAGAACGGCAGGGTGTCTGCGGAAGGGGTGAAGGCTGCTATTATAGCAACAGAGCCGGGTGTATATGAGTACCAGGTTGAAGCTGCAGCTATGAATGTGGTGTCTTCGCATGGTGCCCTGGGACCGGCTTATCCGCCTATTGTTGCAAGCGGACCTAACACATGCACGCTGCATTACGAAAAAAGCTCCAGGAAGGCAGAAGACGGTGATCTGCTGCTTATTGATTTCGGGGCCTGCATGGATTACCTGACAATGGATATATCAAGGACCTGGCCGGTAAACGGTAAGTTCAGCCCGGAGCAGAAGAAAGTATACAGGCTGCTGCTGGAGATAGAGAAGGCCTGCATAGAATCATATAAACCAGGAGTCAGGCAGGAGGACGTAATAGAATATGTGGAGAAAAAGCTGAGTAAGATGGATCTTGACCTTGAGGGACTGGAAGGTTATATCTCTCATTCTATGAAGCCACCGGTCGAAAACGGTGAGCTTAAGGTAGAGAATATTATCAGCGGCTTTGGACATTTTGTAGGTATGTCTGTACATGATGTCGGTGTTTATGGCGATGCTGGACTCAGACCGGGGATGGTGTTTGCCATTGAGCCGGGTTTATATAATCCTGAGACAGAAATAGGGATACGTATAGAAGATACGGTTCTGATAACAGAGGATGGTTGCGAAGTGCTGTCAGAAGCTGTTCCCAAAGAGATCGATGAGATAGAGAAGCTGATGAGTAAATGAGCCGGGTAAGGTTGAATACCGGACTTATTACAGGGTACCTGCCAGGCATAGCATACAGGTTTTTGAAATGAATAAGTAAAAATAAATATCTGTTATAATTACTTTGCTGTTTTAGTTTTGTTTTTCTATTTTTGTCAGGCTGAAAAATTGACATTCATGCATACCTGGAGAGGTGGGTGAGTGGCTGAAACCACTGGTTTGCTAAACCAGCGTACTCTGTAAAAGGGTACCGGGGGTTCGAATCCCCCTCTCTCCGCCAAAGCAATAACTGATAAAACCCGCGAATGCGGGTTTTTTTATTCGGGGGCTTTTAATCGCGTTGAAAGCTTGCTTTCATAAGCGATGAAGCCTCTGAATAAAAATGCCTCCGGCATTTATCAGTTATTGCTTTGAAGCTACCCCCTTAAGGGATCACGAGCGACCAAAGGGAGCGAGTAATCCCTGTGTTCCGAAAGAAGTGAGGAACTATTGGATCACGAGCGACCAAAGGGAGCGAGTAATCCCTGTGTTCCGAAAGAAGTGAGGAACTATTGGATCACGAGCTCTGCCCTCCGAAGCTTTAGCGAAGGAGGGGAGGCGAGTAATCCCTTAGCTTTGCAGGCTTAACTGACATTGATTTTTAGCGGACAATTGATCATTATTATTACTTTTGCCGCATAAATAAATGATCAATATGGCAAGAAGGAAAAAACCATTGCTTGAAAAGGTTGAGATAACAGCAATAGGAGCAGAAGGTAAAGCCCTTGGAAAGGTTGATGATAAGGTTGTGTTTGTTCCAATGCTGGTGCCGGGCGATGTGGTGGATATACAGGTTACCCGCAAGCGTAAGAATTATATGGAAGGATATGTGGTCCGGCAGCATAAGTATTCTGAAATGAGACAGGATGCCCCTTGCAGCCATTTCGGTGTTTGCGGCGGCTGCAAATGGCAGCACCTGCCATACGAGAGGCAGCTTGAGTTTAAGCAGCAGCAGGTATATGATAATTTCAGCCGTATAGGCAGGTTCGATTTTCCGGCTATACGTCCCATCATAGGCTCGGACAAACAGTATTATTACCGTAATAAGCTGGAGTTTACATTTTCAAACAGGCGCTGGCTTACAGAGGATGAAATTGGAAAAGATCTGGATATAAAAGGCCGCAATGCCCTGGGCTTTCATATACCTGGTATGTTTGCCAGGGTGGTTGATGTGGATAAATGCTACCTGCAGAATGAGCTGTCTAACCGGATCAGGAACAGCATACGCGAATATGCACTGGAGAGGGGACTTGAATTTTATGATTCAAAAGAGCACAAAGGCTTCCTTCGCACACTGGTCATACGTACTGCTTCGGATGATGAGACAATGGTGATACTTAACCTTCAGCATGAGGATAAGCTTGAGCGTGAAAGGCTGATGAAATATATACAGGACAGCTTTCCGGAGATAACATCACTGATGTATGTAATTAATCCAAAGCTGAATGACGCCTTCAGCGACCTTGATGTAGAGCTCTACTCAGGTAAGGATTATATAACGGAGAGGATGGGTAATCTTAAGTTCAGGATTGGGGCCAAATCCTTCTTCCAGACCAATACTGCGCAGGCTGAAAAGCTGTACTCACTGGCCCTGGAGTTTGCCGGTCTGAAGGGCAGCGAAACGGTATATGACCTTTATACCGGTACAGGCACCATTGCCAACTATATTGCCGGGGCATGCAAAAAGGTTATAGGCCTGGAATATGTGTCTGAAGCTATAGCCGATGCAAAACTTAATTCTGAGATCAACGGTATTGAAAACACTGATTTTTTCAGCGGTGATATAAAAGAACTGCTGAATGAGGATTTTATGAATGAACATGGGCTACCGGATATCATAATATCAGACCCGCCCAGGGCCGGCATGCATGAGTCGGTTATCAGAACAATTCTGTCAGCAGGTGCTGAAAAGATAGTGTATATAAGCTGTAATCCTGCCACGCAGGCAAGGGATATAGCCCTTCTTGCACCGGTATATGATGTGACAGCCGTTCAGCCGGTCGATATGTTTCCGCAGACGCATCATGTGGAGAATGTAGCGCTGCTGCAGAGAAAAAAGGCGGCAGATGAAGAATGACCTCATGACTGCCGCCCCTTAATCTTTATAGTTCCCTGTTTATTATAACTCCCTGTTTCTCCTTTTATATTTCCTGCTTATCTTTTCGTCAGGGTGGTCATTTGTGAAATCTGTCCAGTATTGCTTAATGATACCTTTGATGTCCTTATGCAGTACCAGCAGACCAACAAGGTTGGGTATGGTCATCAGTGCTATGGTAATATATGACAGCGACCAGATAATTGTTGTATCCGTGAATGATGCTATAAAGAACATTACAACGTAGACAATGCGGTAGTATATAACCGATCCTGGACCCAGAAGGTAGGTCAGTGCCCTGTCGCCATAATAAGACCATGATATTGCTGTGGAGAAAGCGAACAGCAGCAGTCCTATTGACACTATATACTGTCCCCAGCTTCCCAGGAAGCCTCTTTTAAAAGCTTCAGCTGTAAGAGGAGCACTGTGTATAAGCGATTTACCCCTGATGATTATGTTTTCCGAGGATGATTTAACCAGGAATGCTTTTATCCTCTGCCCGAAAGGCGGCTTCTCCACCTCTCCTTCAAAGAGTTGACCTCCTTCTATATCCAGGCTTCCGGTATACGGATTGTCACCTTCATAGATCATGACATCTTCCGCAACAGATTCCGCATGAAGCAGTGTTATATTTTCTGTTATGATTGTTCCGTCTTCAACCTTGATGGTCCCGTTATATTTATCAAGCTTGGGAAGCTCGTCATTATTGCTTATATGGTTACTTAATACTTTTACACCTTCTTCTGTTTTGTCACTGAAATCACCTACAACAAATTCCATGTCCGCTGTCTGGAATTTATTCATATGCTTTTCGTTCCATACCCCTGAAGAAAGCAGTACAAGTCCGGTGATGGTGCAAATAACTATGGTGTCAATAAAAGGCTCGAGAATAGCTACCATGCCCTCGGATACCGGTTCCGGTGCCTTGGCTGCTGAGTGTGCTATGGGAGCGGATCCCTGTCCGGCCTCATTAGAAAAAAGTCCCCTGTTAACACCCCTGTTGATAGTCCATGAGAGTGAGGCACCCAGGAAACCTCCTGTGGCTGCCGTACCCGTGAAAGCATCACCGAAGATGGCTACAAAAGAAGGGATTATCTGGTCATAGTTCTTGAATATGACGGCCAGGGCGCCAACAAGGTAGATAAATGCCATTGCAGGTACCAGTGTTGATGTTACCAGGGCTATCCTTTTTATACCCCCTATGATAACCAGTCCCAGCAGTATTGCCAGTATAAATCCTGTGAGCATATGGTTGATACCAAAGGTGGAAAATACGGAGTTTGATATGCTGTTTATCTGTGGCAGGCTGCCCGTACCGAAAGAGCTGAGTACCGTGGCCACGGCAAAGAAACCTCCCATTATGGCACCCGTCTTTAACATTTTCCCGCTGGACATCTTAAAGTTCAGCTTTTTCTTCATATAATACATAGGACCTCCTGAGACGGTGCCGTCAGGTAGTATATCGCGGTATTTATGGGAGATTGCGACCTCCACAAACTTGGTACACATACCTATCATGGCCGTTACAAGCATCCAGAAGAGGGCGGCCGGACCGCCAAGATGAATGGCCAGTGCCACACCTGCTATATTGCCCGTTCCCACCGTTCCTGAAAGGGCTGTTGTAAGAGCCTGAAAATGACTGGTGTCTCCTATATCCGCGCTATGGTCGTATTTACCTTTTACTATCCTGATAGCATGTTTGAAATACCTTATCTGGGGAAAGCCAAGATAAAGGGTAAAGAAAATACCTGTTCCCAGCAACAGGAATACAAACCAGGGATGACCTCCGATATAACCGTCAAGTCCTATAAGAAAATCGTTAATTGCCTGCATTATTTCAGATTTAGGGTTTCTAAAATTAGTTTCAGCAAATGTAATAATTATTGGCAAAGATGAAAGTACAGGATTTATGCTGCATAATATAATGAAAAAAGGCCGCTGATTATGAAGCGACCTTTTTACCCGGTAATATGTTATTACACTTATGTAGTGTCTAGGTGAAGATTATATGCGAGTTCTCGCCGGCGGCAAGCTCGTAGAACTCACCTACTGTCAGGATCCCGGACACATGTTCAGTAAGGTCCTCCTTTTTTAGTTTAAACATATCCATTGCAAGGTGGCATGCGTATACTTTGCCTCCTCCGGCTGTATAAAGATCAAGAAATTCATCAATAGGAGGAACATCAAGATCATCCATTTGCTTTCTCATCATCCCTGAAACCATGGCTTCCACCCCGGGTATAACTCCCATCAGGTTTGGCATACGGCTTCCAAGTCCGGGCATACGCATGGCCGGATTGCCGATAACAGCGGTATGGGGCTTTTTCATCCATTTTTTTACTATCGCTTCCATACCGAAAAAGGTAAAGAAAAGATTTGCCTCAATACCCTCCATCACTGCACCGTTGCCCATTACAAGCGATGCGTATATATCCTCTATACTGCCTTTGGCACATATGATATTTACCTTTTTTATTTTATGCTTATTTTCACTCATGTTTTTTGTTTTAGCTTATTAAACACAGCTGGCAGGTTTTGGTATACCAGCAATCTTTGTTGCTTTTTTAAGAGGAGCGCCGGGAAAGAGCTGGTAAAATGTTTTTACATCAACTACCCCTGATTTATTAATCCCCCTTATCGAAAGATTATCACCTGCCTCATTTTTGTTTCTCAGCATTTCAAGTACTTCAAAATGCTGATCTGTAAGATCAACACCTTCTTCCGCTGCTATTTCCTTAGCGATTTCTTTATTCCACTGTGAAGGATCTGTAAAATAGCCTTCTTCGTTTACCTCAACGCTGGTTCCTGCATAATTTTTTGTTGCCATAATTATTATTGTTTAGATAATGTTTATTATTATTTGTGTGATTGTATTAGATTAAAATTTAAAATTAAAAAGAATCATTTTTGTTTACTTTTATCTTCATTTAACATTTTCATAAAGGTCATAATAAAACCCAATGATTTTTTCATTTCAGGTTTATTCATCTCCCTCATCACTTTCCAGATTGAATATTCAGGAACAGATTTCTGATCAAGCTCCCTGAATGTTCCGGCAAACAATGTGACTTTTTTCATGATAACAGGGTCTGTTATGGCCAGAATGGCATCCATAGCTGTTATTATATTGTCTGAAAGATTATGGAGATCATTTTTTGAGTATCTCGACATAATGGTCTCCAGTGCCATTGATACCTGGTTCAGTACTTCAAAATAACCCTTCTCATCAAATTCATTGAATTTATCTGTAGCATCAGTGCCGATCTGCTTAATTACTGGTGAAATATCTTTTACAAGATCGGTAATGCTTTCCATTGTATGGAAGAGCATGTTTACATTATTGATATTTCTGATAAAATTAAGGATCAGATGATTAAATTCTTCACCATCCACTTCTATCCCTGCATTATCAAGACCGTCAACCATGCTTTTAAAGGCATCCCTGCTGACAAGGGAAAGATCATCCACAAGGTCGGTCACGGTGTCCCGATTCCTTTTCTGCATTGCAGATTCTTCCAGGATGATATCGAGCTTCTCGTTCATCCGGTCTATCTGCAGTTGTATATTCTTATCTTCCATTATTGACTTGTTTATATTAGTCTGTTTTCTTTCCTGCCATTGTCATCTCTGCGCTTATTGGCATTTCTTTCCCCCTCAGCAGTACATGCCAGTATATCCATCTGAATATCAGTTTTCCATAATGGTTAAGGCGTGTTTGTTTCAATAAGCCCATGGGCCCTATTCCAGGGAGGGGAAAGAATCCGGGTAAGGGTTCTGTTTCGTAGTTGAAGTCTATTAATGCCCCTTTACCATGACCGGTTTCAATGAAACAGTTGGAATGACCGTCATAGGAAGCAGTGAACGGACGGTTTTCAATGTAGCACATAAGGTTCTCTTCCAGTATCTCAGCCATGAAATGCACAACCGAGCCGGCTTTTGATGTTGGGAAGTTGCCGGCATCACCAATCACAAAAATGTTTTCATGCTTATTTGACTGCAGGGTGTGTTTATCTGCCTGCACAAAGCCAAAGTCGTCGCCCAGCCCACTTCTTTCAATTACTTCAGCACCGCTGTGCAGGGGTACGGAAATAAGGCAGTCAAATTTTATCTCCTTGCCTCCAAAATCAGAGATTGTCTGGTTCTTATTATCTACTTCGCCCAAAAAATAGTCTGTAACAAGATTGATATTCTTTTCTTCCAGTAAGCTGCCGAGCAGCTTTGAGGCCCTGGGTTTGGTAAATGCACCGGACAGTGGTGTTACAAAGGTGATATTAACCTTGTCTCGCATACCTCTTTCTGTAAAAAACGCATCGGCATAGAAAGCGAACTCAAGTGGTGCAACCGGGCACTTTATTGGGGTGTCTGCAATATTGATAACCAGCTCGCCACCTTCCCATGTCTTAAAAAAGTTTGCCAGTGCCAGGGAACCTTCAATGGTGTAAAAATCAAATATATTCTTATGCCATAGTTCGTCTTTTAATCCCGGTGTCTCTTCAGGATTGATCCTTGTTCCGGTAGCTATGATTAAAATATCATATGGTAACAGCTCCCCGTTATTTAGAAGTATTTTATTATTTTCTGCTTCTATTTTATCAACACCCTGGTAAATAATGTCTATCCCCGGAGGAATGAAATTCTGTTTGGGTTTGATAACATCTTCCTTTTTATAATAACCGAAAGGGATAAAAAGAAATCCCGGTTGGTAATAATGTGTCCGGTGCTGGTCAATGATGGTTATTTTCCATTCTTCCCGCGGCAGTTCCTTGCGCATTTTGTTTGCCATTATTGTTCCACCTGTGCCTGCTCCGAGAATAATTATCTTTTTCATTTGTATGTATTGTTTAATTCTTCTGACCTAATTAATGTGCAAAGATAGAAACTTTTATACATATAAATATATATATAAGTTATTTTGTTAATTATTTCACAGTGATATTTATCATGTTATAGTGTTAATAACAGCTACACAGTGAAATATGTTTTACCGGGCTGGCTCATTATTATTTAACCCTATGCCACACTGTACTGGATTTATCAATATAGAAGGAATGGTCCTGGCAGGACTGGCGTTGATGCTCTTCTTTTTAATAAATGATAATTTGTTTACCTTTATATATTATTCAGGGAATATTTAAAGACTAATCAATCTGTGAAAATTATGAAAAGGACTCTACTGCTGATCGTCGTGTTGACATTTATATCAGCTGCAAAGGGACAGGTAATTTTTTATGAGCCATTGAGTGAAAGGCTTACGGGTTATAAGATGGATGTTGAACTGGACCCGGAGGCCAAAACCGTTACCGGGTCAATGGAGGCTTACTGGGTTAATAATTCCAAAAACAATGTTCCGGATGTGCAGATGCATATGTACCTGAATGCCTTCAGGAGCAATAAGAGCACTTTTTACAGTGAAAGCATGGGGTCTCCCGGTAGTAGTGAAGAGGATTACGGCTGGATTGAGATCAATAACATAGTAAACAGCAGGGGAAAGGATCTTAAGGCGAATATGGAATTTATCCAGCCTGATGATGGTAATCCGCATGATATGACCGTTCTCAGGATCCTTCTGCCTGAGCCTGTGGCGCCCGGCGACACAGCTTTCTTTTATATTGATTTTACATCCAAGCTGCCTTCAAACATAAGACGGACCGGTTATACCGATGATTTCTTTTTTGTTGCCCAGTGGTTCCCGAAATTCGGTGTATATGAAACGGGGGCGGAGGCTAATGGTGAGCCGGGGGGATGGAACTGCCACCAGTTTCATTCAAGTTCTGAATTTTATGCCAACCACGGTGTTTATACGGTAAAGATAAAAGTACCGGAAGAATATGTTGTTGGCAGTGGCGGTCAGCTGGTCAGTGAGGAAAAAAATGGGCAGGGATACCGGGTGCTCACTTACAGGGCAGAGGATATAGTTGATTTTGCCTGGACAGCCTGGCCCGGCTACAAAGAATATGAAGACCACTGGGAGCATGTGAATATACGTTTTCTTTCACCTCCCGGAAGGGAAGACCAGGTGGACAGGCACCTTAGCGCTGTGAAGAGGGCACTCGAATATTTTTCCGACCATATGGGACCTTATCCCTGGCCACACCTGACATTCGTGGATCCGCCAGCCATGGGAGCCGGGGCCGGGGGAATGGAATATACCACCATTTTTACCACTGCAGGCAGTGCCAAGATGCCGGAATTTATTTATATACCTGAGATGGTTACCGTGCATGAATTCGGTCATGCCTATTTTATGGGTATGCTGGCCAGCAATGAGTTTGAGGAACCATGGATGGATGAAGGTATTAATTCTTACTGGGAGTCAAGGATAATGGATCATTATTACGGTCCGGGCAGGGGAATAATTGATCATGAGAATTTTTACCTCTCGGACAAGGACATGCACAGGATGGGTTATGTGCATTCTCCCAACAGGTCAGTGTCAGATAACAGTCCGGCATCCTGGGAATATCCCTATGGCTCCTACAGCATGCTTTCATACCAGAAAGCTGCAACCTGGCTGATGACAATGCAGGGTATAATAGGTGAGGAAACCATGGATGAGATATTCCGGGAATATTATAAGGAGTGGGCTTTTAAACATCCTTCGGCCGGGGATTTTATTGAGATATGTAACCGTGTGGTTAAAGAAATGCACGGAGACAGGTTTGGTGAGGATATGAACTGGTTCTTTGACCAGACCCTTTACGGAACGGGGATAGTAGATTATAAACTGGCAGGGATCAGCAATCACAAAGAACGCTCATACACAGGTATTATAAAAACAGATACCGCCGGCATGGTCCTGGAAAAGACCGATACCGCTGGCGACACTCTTTACCGGTCGGAGGTCAGGCTGGTGAGGACAGGGGATGTGAAGCTGCCGGTGGATGTGCTGATACATTTTGAAAATGGAGAGGAGATAAAGGAGCAGTGGGATGGTAAGGGAAGGTATAAGAGTTTTACTTTTACCGGACCGGTAAAAGTGGTAAGCGCTGCTGTTGATCCTGAGTACAGGATACCCATGGATGTCAACTACATCAATAATTCCTATACCATTGAGCCGGACCGCGTGCCGCCAAAGAGGATAATACGAAAGTTTATCAGCTTTATGCAGTTCTTTACGCATTTCATGTCATTGTAGGATCAGGCAGGATAAACAGGCATGTGCCCGCCTCAATATCTTTTGAACAAATGAAAAAAACTATAAAATATGAAACTTATTAAGGCATTTACCTCGGGTGCTGGCAGGGCCTTGCGTTCTGTAAAAGCCCTGTTGATTATATGGTTTCTCAGCTTTATAATAATGGCTGTTTTTGCTTTCCCCCTGAGGTCATTTATTATTGCAGTCCTTGGTAATACCGCATCCACCGGCTTACTTAATGAAGGGTTTGATATCAGCTATTTCTTGAATATGGGCCAGGCTTTTGAACCTATGATGTCGGCTATAACAGGCGGCTTACTGATAATGATTCTTGTTTTTTTTCTCCTTTATGTATTCCTTAACGGTGGTCTTTTTGACTCATTGCTGTCAAACAGCTATGCATATAAACCGGGCAATTTCTTCAGATCATCGGCAAGGTATTTTCTGTCATATATGATAATCACAGTATTGATTATGTTAATAATACTGGCTGTTGTTTTTCTTGTGGCAGCTGTTCCTCTTATTATTCATAGATCAGGTGAAGGCGGATCAGAAGAAGCAACATGGAAGCTGGTGGGAATACTGAGAATAGTTGTGGTACTGGTGCTTCCCGTATTCCTGCTGGTAGCTGATTATGCGCGGGTATGGCTTGCAGCCAACGATCACCGGAAGGTGTTTAAAGCTTTTGCCTATGGTTTCAGGGCTACCTTCAGATCATTCTTAAGCTCTTATTTCTTTATGCTTATAATGGTTATTGTGCAGGGACTCTATGCTGTGTTGGTTGCAAAAATACTGTCAGGTTATTCACCCCTTACGGGTGAAGGCCTTTTTGTCCTTTTCCTGCTGACACAGGTGTTATTCCTGTTCAAGCTGTACCTCAGGGCTGTAAGGTACGGAGGTGTGGCAGCGCTCTACCAGATGTAACAGGCTTTATATAAAAAAGTCATGAACACCTGGATTATTGTTTCTCAATGATAAGGCAGTCTATGCCGGCCATATTGCCGGGTTTTGCTCTTTTATCACTGCCTTCTATTGATACGGTGAAAATGTTGTCACCCTCCGGCAGGATATGTCTGCCAAGGGGTATCTCAACCACTTCTTCTCCCTCAGTGTAAGCATTGAATATTTTACCGGCTCTGTTTCCGTTAATCTCAAAGCTCAGTATACCGTAGTCCCTTGCTTTTGACAGCCGGGCTTTTACATTATACACTGCTGTTTCCGGTATAATAAACCTGGTAAACATCTTATCCCCGGCTTCCCCGTTTCTCCACCATAGCTGTCCTTTATTACTCCAGTCCCAGCTTGTTATGTACTGAGTTTCGGCCGTTCCGCTCTCAGCAACCATCACCTCAAGGTGCTCACCCTCCAGTATGCCCCCGTTGTTGATAACAGGCTTTATTATATCTGATCTTTTGCGGGGTACAGGCATTCTTACTGCCGCTGTATCAGGACTGATATTAACAGTGTAAGCGGGTTGAACATAATAGTAGCTGGTAAGCGCATAGTTGATGGTGGCCGGGGCCCAGTGCCATAATTCGATATTGGCGCTGATGCTGTCGCGGAAAGGAATGGCATCAAGTGTCCGGTAGCGCATATTAACGGTCATTCCGGGGTGGAAGTTGCCTTCCCCCGATGGCTGGGCTATGAAGGGATGACTGAATTTTTCAGGGCGGCACCAGGCATATCCGTAATAATCTTCCGTGCCTGTGCCTATTGAAGAGGGAAAAGTGTCATTATCAACATATATCTTCTCATCACCTTCGCCCCACCATGCATCGGCTGTATTAAACACGGTGACAGCATCACCCGCATATACACCCCTGCCTTTTATATCAATAAAATTGATATCTGAATGTCTGCCACTGCCACCCACATGCTCTGATCCTGCTGACCGGATATTATGATATTCATGCCATGAGGCCCCGAAATACATGCTTCTCTTTTTCCATTTATAACTGTCAAAAGAGATATCCGCATTCACGGCTATCTTTTCCTTTCCAAGGTTATGTATCCTTACCTCGACTTTTTTCCTGAAAGGCATAAGCCACCGCGATTCCATTATGCCTTCATTCTTAACGGAACTGTACCATGTGTTATAAGTGTGAAGTTCAAATCCTGTTCCGAAAAAATCACCCACAGGCACCCATACCGTCTTTATATCATCGAATATTATTTCTAACACGGTTGACCTCAGTGCCTGGTTTATGTCTGCTGATTCAAGTTTAAGGCTTATGTGGTCTATCGCTTTACCCTTCCCGCTTTCAGTATATTCCAGTGACTCACCCGCTTTAATTTCTCCAGCCAGAACGACAGCTTTGTTATCGGTTGTAATATCCGTAAGCAGGGTCTCATTAGCCTGCCTGGTAATATCTTTTGATGATTCCAGGATGCCGGCGCTTAATGATTCCACGGATGTTCCTTCTTCATAGTCCCTGTAATTGATATTATAGTAAATGCTGGGTTGCCTGCTTTCTTCATTTATCCTTATTGAATCACATTCGTAGGTTATTTTGCAGTGACGGGAATAGGGAATGGGCAGGTACAGGTTATGCCCTCTCATATGATAATCGGTATCGGGCGAAACCGAGGTACTCAGAGGGGCGCCGGCCAGCAACTCTCCGCTCAGTACCTCCAGGACATTATCTTCTATAACAGGATCCTCATTATTGTCTATATAAACCCTTATTATACCCCTGTGACTTCCTTCACCTGCAAAGGTCATCCACCACCTGACTACTGCACCCGGACCTTTATGGTCAAAAAGGACATACTCCCTTCTGCCCTTATTCTCCTCTTTACGAATAAATTGTGTGTAATCAGCATTTGCAAACCATCCTTCTTCATCCGCTGAAACCGAATTGCGATCATAACTGCTGAATTGCTTAAGCTTGTATCCGGGTTCAGGATAAAGGGTGATTTTTCTCCGGTCAGTCATCTCCGACAATAATAAATCAAGTGATACCTCGTTATTATTACTGCATGAAGAGACTGATGTCATAAATGCAACAAGGGTCAGGGTCCATATAAACAATTTATGATCCCGGCTGTTTTGAATTATTGTATGCTGCAGCCAGTGAGAATTATTAACAATTTGTTTGATGGATTTCATTTTTCAGATTTTGGATTTGTATAACAAAATTATAAAAAATACAATCTAATATCAGAGATGGCATATACCGGATAAATACCCGGTCTGCCGGATAATCTGTTTGTTAAATTAATTAAATTGACCCTGGGTGATTGTATTAGTGATTTTTCAGGATATATTTGCAGGCGGTATGATTTTTGTAATATTGATAATGGGGATAAACTATTAAAAACGGAATATGATAAGAGTGAAATATTTTTTGCTGCTACTGATTATTATTGCAGGAGGATGTGTAAATAAAAATGCTAATGATTTACAGAGACAAACAGAACCAGAGATAAGCGAGCAGGAAGACGGAAGCATTGTGCTTGACCTAGAGAAGGCATACCTTCTTCAGGACAGCCTTCATCCTGATATGAATACTGCTGAATGGTTGTTCAGGGTAAAATCAAAAGGGAGGTATGAGCTGTGGCTGAGCAGTTATACCAGGGACACCATGGACCTTCATTATGAAAGCCCTGTGATAATTAATTTCGGGCAAAAGAGGATAAAGGCAAAACCGATTGGGAATGAGATTATCCTGGATACACCGGGTACGGGTAATGATTATTACCGCGCTGATTCCAGGCTGGGTTCTTTATATATAGATTCGCCCGGCGATTATAGTATCCAGATTGTCAGCGCCAAGGTCAGGCCATGCGAGATTATTTCCGAACGTACGGGTTTAAGGCATACGGAGCTGAGGAGCCTTATCTTAAAGCCAATGACTGAATGAGCCAGCCTTTCTGAATCTCATATAAGAATTTGTAACTGAATAATCAGCTCTTCTGAGCCTTATATTAAAGCTGATGACTGAATCAGCCAGCCTCTGCTATCCATTTACGGGCATTAATAAAGGCCTGTATCCAAGGTGTTACATCATCATTTTTTCTTTCCTCCGGGTAATATGCACATTGCCATGGCATAAAGGAGCGTTCAAGGTGAGGCATCATAGCCAGGTGCCTTCCGTCGTGAGAGCATATGGCAGCAGTATCAAATTCAGAACCGTTAGGGTTGGCAGGGTAGGTGCCCTGATGATATTTAACGGGGATATCATACTCCGATTCATCATAGGGCAAATTAAACTGTCCTTCACCATGGGCAACCCATATACCCAGTGTCATGCCATCCATATCCTTAAGCATAACCGAATTGCTTTTCCTTATATCAACACTTAGGAAGGCTGATTCAAATTTTGCTGATTTATTCTGAAGCAGTGAAGGCTTTACTTCATGAGAGGGATAAACAAGATCAAGCTCTGCCATCAGCTGGCAGCCGTTGCATATACCCAGGCTCAGGGTGTCATCCCGTTTATAGAAATTTTCAAGTGACAACCTTGCTTTCTCATTATACCTGAATGCCCCGGCCCATCCTTTTGCCGAACCCAGGACATCTGAATTGGAGAAGCCACCCACAAACACAATCATGTTTACATCTTCAAGGTTTTCCCTTCCGCTGATAAGGTCTGTCATATGAATATCCTTAACATCGAAGCCTGCAAGGTGCAGTGCATAAGCCATTTCCCTGTCGCCGTTAACCCCCTTTTCCCTTATTATGGCGGCCCTGATTCCTGTTTTTTTACGTTTGCCGTGCGACAGCTCGAGCTTATCAAGCCTGCCGGTATAGTCTTTCATATCAAACACCAGGCCGTGGTTATGGTAGTTGTTGTACTTCTCAAGAGCCAGTTCATGGCCACACTGCCTGCGGTCAAAAAGGTATGAAGTCCTGTACCACAGATTCCTCATCTCTTCAATGTCAAAGACATGGTTCTGACCCGCCTTCCTGATGAATACTGAGCGTTTGGCTGCCGGGCTTCCTATAGGAATACAGGATATGCCTTTCTCCAGCAATATTTCTTCCACCTCGTCTTCTTTCTCCACCTGCAGTATCAGTCCGGGATTTTCACTGAACAGTATCTTAATGATGTCATCTTCATTTATGGCATCCAGGTTAATACTCATTCCTCCCTCGGTACTGGCAAAACACATTTCCAGGAGGGTGGTAATCATGCCCCCGGATGATATATCATGGCCGGCAATTATTTTTTTATCTCTTATAAGCTCCTGCACTGTGTTAAATACAAGAGTGAAATAATCAGGATCAGTAATTGTGGGTGTGCTTGTGCCCACCCTGTTCATTACCTGCCCAAAGCTGCTGCCGCCCGTCTTGAATGCGTCGCGACTCATATCAATATACAGCAGGCTGGTCTCGGAATCAGGCACCATTACAGGCTCAATGATCCTGTTTATATCTGTCACCCCGGCTGAAGCTGATATTATAACGGTACCGGGTGCGTAAACAGTGTCATCCTTGTATTTCTGGGTCATTGACAGGCTGTCTTTGCCCGTTGGAATATTTATTCCAAGCGCAATAGCAAAGTCGCTGGCCGCTTCCACGGCTTCGTACAGCCGGGCATCCTCACCAGGATTCTTACATGGCCACATCCAGTTAGCTGATAGGGATATACCTCTTATACCTTCATCCAGCGGTGCCCATATTATATTGGTTAAGGCTTCTGCTATTGACAGCACTGAACCATGTGCCGGGTTTATAAGTGCGGCCACGGGTGCATGTCCTATGGATGTGGCCAGACCTTTAACACCCCTGTAGTCCAGTGCTATGGCCCCCAGGTTATTCAGCGGCAGTTGTAATTCGCCCGCGCATTGCTGTTTGGCTACCCTTCCTGTGACAGACCGGTCTACCTTGTTAGTGAGCCAGTCTTTGCATGCTACTTCTTCAATCTGCATCAGCTGGCTTATATATTGATGCAGCCGTGTGCTGTCATATTCCAGCTCAGCGAAGGAAGGTTGTATCCTGTTATCTTTCATCACTGTCTGTGGCGGGTTGCCAAAGAAAGATGTCAGCTGCAGATCTATAGGTTTTTCTCCCGTTCTGGTGTTCTCAAAGGTGAACTGGTGATCACCTGTTACCTCCCCTATAATATATATGGGTGCTCTTTCCCTTTCAGCAATGCTTATAAGCTTATCCACATCTTCCTTTTTTATAACAAGACCCATTCTTTCCTGGGACTCATTACCGATAATCTCTTTTGCGGAAAGGGTGGGATCGCCCACCGGTAATTTGCTTATGTCTATCCAGCCGCCGGTAGCCTCCACCAGTTCAGACAGGCAGTTGAGGTGTCCGCCCGCACCATGGTCATGCAGTGAGATAACAGGATTGATATCAGCTTCAGCCATGGCACGGAGGGCGTTATATACCCTTTTCTGCATTTCCGGGTTTGCTCTCTGTACGGCATTGAGCTCTATGGCACTGTCATACCGGCCTGTATCCACGCTGGATACCGCGCTTCCGCCCATGCCTATCCTGTAGTTATCACCGCCGAGCATAACTACCAGGTCTCCTTTCTTTGGTATGTCTTTCTCACTGTCTTTCATTTTACCATGACCGATACCTCCGGCCAGCATTATAACCTTGTCATATCCCAGTTTCCTGCTGTTTTCCGTATGTTCAAAGGTGAGGACAGATCCGCATATCAGTGGCTGACCGAATTTATTGCCAAAATCACTTGCGCCGTTTGATGCTTTGATAAGTATGTCTTCCGGACTCTGGTAGAGCCATTTTCTTGCTTTATTTGCTTTCTCCCATTCACGTCCGTCGCCGTTACGGGGGTATGAAGTCATATAGACGGCCGTGCCGGCAATGGGAAATGCTCCCTTACCTCCTGCTATCCTGTCGCGTATCTCACCCCCTGTACCTGTTGATGCCCCGTTAAAAGGCTCAACCGTTGTAGGGAAATTATGTGTTTCGGCTTTTAATGACAGTACGGATTCTGTTTCTCTGACACTGAAAAAATCCGCCTTGTCCTGTGTGGCGGGGGCAAATATCTCAACAACCGGACCGCGGGCGAATGAGCAGTTGTCTTTATAGGCTGAAACTATCTTATTCCTGTTGGTGAGAGTGGTAAGTTTTATAAGGTTAAAGAGGGTGGATTCCTTTTCTTCACCGTCAATAATAAACCTGCCATTAAATATTTTGTGACGGCAGTGTTCGGAATTAACCTGCGAGAAACCAAACACCTCGCTGTCGGTCAGCTTCCTGTTAAGCGACACACTCAGGTCTTCGAGATATCTTACCTCTTCAGGACTTAGTGCCAGTCCTTCAGATTCGTTATATGCTGCGATGTCATCTATTTCATATACCGGCTCGGGTGTATGATCTATATGGAAAATATCCTGGTCCAGGTCTTTATACAGTTTTTGCAGCATGGGATCATAGTCCTTTTCATCCCTGCCGGAGTAAAAAAATTCTTCAATCCGGTCAATGCCCTCTATGCCCATGTTTTGAGTTATCTCCACTGCATTGGTGCTCCAGGGGCTTATCATCTCCTTGCGCGGACCAATAAAGTATCCTTCAATCCTGTCAGCGCCCACTTTGCTGTCTGAACCGAAAAGCCAGATAAGCTTCCCGGTATCTTTTTCTGTTAAATCTTTAAGGCTGTTTACTGCAATTATGCTGTCTTTTACCTGGAAGAAACTAATCATCTATTATATTTAAAGAGTTGATAATAAAGGCTTTGTAATAAATATTTATGTTGTTTTTATAAGTGCAAATATAATATTTATCTGCGATACCCTGATGACTGCCTGTTTCCTTCTGTTTTTTTAAGAAAAGGGGGAAGGGGCGCCCTGTACACCTTATTACCTATCAGTTTTTCAATTTTGTAGAGTTTTTGTTTATCGTCGGAATTGACCAGTGTTATTGCCACACCCGTTGTTTCGGCTCTTGCTGTTCTGCCCACGCGGTGAACATAATCCTCTGCATCGGAGGGCACATCATAGTTTACCACCAGGTTAATATCCTTGATATCTATTCCCCTGCTCATAACATCGGTTGCCACCAGTACACGGGTGCGGCGCGACCGGAACCTGAGCAGTACCTGTTCCCTCTCTTTCTGTACCAGGTCTGAGGATATTCCTTCCACCATGTAATTTTTTGAGCGCAGTCCACGTACAATCTCATTCACCTTCCTTTTTGTTGAGGAGAAGATAAGGATACTGCTGTACTCCGGGTTATCGGATATCAGGCCGTTAATAAGTGGTAGCTTCTGGGATTCACCTGTCATATAAACTGCCTGCATGACACCCTCGGCAGGCTTTGACATCTCTATGGATATCTCGGCCGGACTGTTCATGATCTGTTTTGACAGGGACCTGATTTTTGGGGGCATGGTAGCGCTGAACATGAGTGTTTGCCGCTTTTTAGAGACATAGGATATTATCCTCATAATATCATCATAAAAACCTATATCGAGCATACGATCGGCCTCATCAAGCACAAGCGCTTCTATTTTGTCGAATCTGACATAGCCCTGGTTAAGGTGGGATATCAGCTTGCCTGGTGTTGCAATAATTATATTGACGCCATCCCTGAGGGCTGTCTTCTGCTGGTCCCAGTCGCTGCCGTCGCTTCCACCATATATGGCAATGGAATTAATACCGAGGGTGTATCCCAGTCCCTGCACATGCTGATCTATCTGTACCGCCAGTTCGCGTGTCGGTACCAGGATGAGTGTATGTGTATATTCCGGTCTTTTCTCCATTATTGAGTTTATCACCGGCAGCAGGAAGGCTGCCGTTTTTCCGGTGCCGGTCTGCGCGCATGCTATTAGGTCCCTGCCTTCAAGGATGAGGGGCATAGCCTGTTCCTGTATTGGTGTGGGCCTGGAAAAGCCCATATAATGTAATGAATCCATCAGTTCAGGATCCAGTTTAAATTCTTCAAAAGTCATATAGTTATCTGTTCTGTTAACGGGATATACATCAGTCTTTTCTGAGGGTCATAATATAGTCGTGCTTCGACGGTATTATTGCCGGGTACAAATTTACACATTTTACCCTTCGGAAAAAACTTCATAGTTTTTAATCACGGGAAGCCTTTGAGAAAACCTCAGGAGTGTAACCGTCTGCAGCAAATGACTTTAATTCTCCGGCAGCTCCCTTTTAAACCCGCTCCTTTCGAGCAGGGCTTTGGTGGACGGGTCTTTGCCCCTGAACCTGCGGTACAGTTCCGCCGCTTCGGCACTGCCTCCTTTTTCAAGTATGTGCACACGGAATGATTCTGCCGTTTTTTTATCATATATACCCTTTTCCCTGAACAGGCTGAAAGCGTCAGCATCCAGCACTTCAGACCATTTATAACCATAGTACCCGGCTGCATAACCGCCGGAGAAAAGGTGCCCGAAGGAGCTGGTCATATTCGTTCCTTCCACGTGCCTCAGCAATTCAGTGTTTTTCATTGCTTCTTTCTCAAAACGGTCAACATCGCCGTCAAAGTCGTTCCCTATAGTATGCCAGGCCATATCAAGGAAGCCGAAACTGAGCTGCCTGTTACATGCATAACCTTCATTGAACACCATTGATTCCTTTATTCTTTCTATCAGTGCCACCGGTATTTTTTCGCCCGTTTTATAATGCCTTGCCCATGTATCTAGCCATTCTTTTTCCCATGCCCAGTTTTCCATTATCTGTGATGGCAGTTCAACAAAATCTCTTGACACGTTTGTTCCTGACAGGTTCCTGTAGCTGCATTTTGACATCATGCCATGGAGGGCATGTCCGAATTCATGAAGGAAGGTTGTCAGCTCATTATGTGTTATCAGTGCCGGTTTGGTGGATGAAGGTTTGCTGAAATTGGTTACAAGGGATATAACGGGACGTATATCCTTACCTGCATGCCGGTGCTGGTCGCGATAAGCAGTCATCCACGCCCCGCCGCTTTTTCCTTTCCTGGGGTGGTAGTCAATGAGCAGCAGGGATAAGTGCCCGCCGCCACTGTCTTTTACTTCGAATGTTTTAACATCCGGATGGTAAACAGGCAGGTCATCTCTCTGTATAAACTGCAGACCGTACAGTTGGCCGGCCAGACTGAATATTGCTTTTTCTGCTTTTTGCAGGTCAAAATATGGTCTCAATACCTCATCGTCAATATTGAATTTGCTTTTCTTCAGTTTTTCCGAGTAGTAGGCCCAATCCCATTTCTCCAGTTCTCCCCTTAGTCCGTTTTCCCGTGCATACTTCTCAACTTCCCTGCGGTCGTTGAGGGCATATTTGCGGGAGGCGATGAATAATTCATTGAGGAAAGACATTACTTTATCCGGACTGTCAAGCATCCTGTCTTCAAGGATGAATTCCGCATAGTTATCAAATCCCAGCATTTCTGCTTTTTCCCTTCTCAGGTTTATGATTTTTCTGATAATGTCGCGGTTATCATTTTTATCCTTTTCGAAGGCCCTGGAGGCATATGCCCTGTACATTTTTTCCCTGAGCTTTCTTTTTGCTGAATACTGCATAAAAGGGATATAGCTTGGGAAGTGCAGGGTGAATACCCAGCCTTCTCTTCCACTGTTAGCCGCTTCTTCGGCCGCTGTTTCAATTATACCCCCGGGCAAGCCTTCCAGGTCATCCTCATCTCTTATATGCAGGAAGAAGGCATTTGTTTCCTCCAGCACGTTTTCTTCAAACCGGAGCGACAGTGTTGACAGCTGTTCGTCTATCTCCCTGAACCTTTCCCTTGTTTCTTCTTCCAGGCCGGCGCCGCCCCTTATAAAGTTCCGGTATGTCTGCCTGAGCAAGCTTTGCTGCTCCTCATCCAGTTGCAGTGAAGATCTTTTATCGTATACGGTCCTGATCCTGTTGAAGAGCTCCCTGTTTAAGGTAACATCATTTGAAAACTTTGACAGAAGGGGCGCTGCTTCCCTTGCAGCACCCTGTATCTCAGTGCTTGTTTCAGCACTGTTAAGATTGAACAGTAATAATGATATCTCGTCAAGCCTTATACCAGCTTTATCAAGCGAAACAATGGTGTTTTCAAAAGAGGGATCATCACTGCTCCCGGCTATCTTTTCAATATCTTTTTTTGCCGCGACTATTGATTCTTCTATTGCCTGTCTGAAGTGACCTGGTTTTACCCGGTCAAAAGGGGGTAAACCGAATGGGCTTTCCCATATTTTAAGTAATGGATTATTCATAGAATTTTAAGTGTATAACATTTTGTTCAGTACAAAGTTTAATCTGCAAAATTATAAAATTATTGCCGGGGTATTAAGCCTGGAAATTGATATTTCCCTGGCAGTTTTATCTTTTTGTGGTATATGGTAAAAAGGAGGTGCTATTAAATTCTGCCGAAAGTTTTTACCATCTTCCTGATCCGTTTTTCAATCTCCGGACCGAGCTGGTCTTCTTTTACTCTCCACAGCCAGTTTCCTTCAGTAGAGGAGGGGAAGTTCATCCTGCTGCTCTCATCCAGTCCAAGCCAGTCCTGCATGGGTATTATCACCAGCCTGGCAACGGTAGAATATGCCAGCCGGATCATCTCTGTATGGCAGTTTTTCTCTTTCAGTTTTTTGCCGGTATAATCCTTAATGCGTTTCAGCTTTTCTTTGTCTGCCTCTTTCCTGTACCAGCCTTTTATGGTATTATTATCATGTGTGCCCGTATATGCAATGCTGTTATAAGTGTAATTAAGCGGCGTATGCTGCAGGTACGGCATATTTTCCTCAAAACCGAACTGCAGGACCCTCATCCCCGGCAGCTTATAACGGTCGCGCAGATCATAAACATCCTGATCGATCTGCCCCAGGTCTTCGGCCACAAAAGGCATGTCCGGGAAATGTAAGCTGATAGTGTCGAAAAGATCTGTACCCGGACCTTTTATCCATCTTCCCTTAATAGCTGTTTCCGACCCTGCCGGCACTTCCCAGTAAGCAGAAAAGGCACGGAAATGGTCCAGCCTGAGAAGGTCAAACCATTCCAGGTTCTTTTTTATCCTGTTCACCCACCAGCGGTAAGAATCTTTCTTCATTTCGTCCCAGTTGAAAAGGGGCAT
>JAWLFR010000009.1:5197-37701 GCA_041685495.1 Bacteroidales bacterium | reverse complement strand
GCCATAAAACAGATGCGGGGCGGTTATTCGCGTGAGATAAACGAACTGCGTGAGAAGATGCTGCACTTTGCATCCATGATAGAGCTGGAGCTTGATTTCGGTGAGGAGGATGTTGAATTTGCTGATCGTGCCCGGATGCGGTCGATGGTGGAAGAGATAAAGTCATATACCGCTTCGCTGAGGGATTCCTTTAAATATGGCAATGCTATAAAAAAGGGAGTGCCGGTGGCCATAATAGGCAAACCCAACGTGGGTAAATCAACACTGCTTAATGCCCTGCTGAAGGACGATAAGGCCATTGTGTCAGAAATACCCGGCACCACCCGTGATGTGGTGGAAGACACCATAATAATAGACGGCATACTGTTCAGGTTTATAGACACTGCCGGTTTGCGCGAGACGGCTGATATAATTGAGAACCTTGGTATCCGTAAAACATACCAGAAGATAGACCAGGCAGATATTATACTGCTTATGGCTGAAGCAGCCGACGGAGCCGGGGCAATTAATGAATCGTTCATGACCATCAGGGAGCAGGTTAAGGGCAGCGGTAAAAAACTGTTGCTCGTGGTCAATAAGATTGATATGCTCAGTGAAAAGGATGTTGAAAACCTCTTATCCGGACTTGCATGTAAAAGCAGTCAGTGCCTGCTTATCTCGGCCACCGGGGGAAAAGGGATACCGGATCTTATTTCAGAGCTGCTTTCGGTATTTGAAAGTGCCGTACCGGATACACAATCACTTGTTGTAACCAATATGAGACATTATGAGGCCCTGTCAGGATGTTCCGACAGCCTGGAAAGGGTGTTGAAAGGGCTTGATGAAGGCCTGCCGGAGGACCTTATAGCCATGGACCTGCGCCAGGCTGTACACTACCTTGGTGAGATAACCGGTCAGATATCCACTGATGAGATCCTCGGTAATATCTTCAGAAATTTCTGTATTGGCAAATGACAGCATACCGGCTCCCATGGGAAGTATTTCATCCTTATGGCAGATATATCCTGACAGCGAATAAGTGCCTATAATGGCTGTACAACAAGGTTTTTCCACGATACCTTTATGCCACCACCATCATGTATCTGCAGTGCTATACGTCCCTCAGCCTCTCCTATCAGCGGATCGTTCAGCTCAACCATCTCCTTCCCGTTGAGCCAGGTGGTGACTTCCGGTCCCACAGCCCTTATGCGTATGGTATTCCATTCACCCTCTTTAAGGTATTCCTCTTTCTCATCGGGTATCTGCTTAAGCCATCCCCTGCCGTATGATTCATATATACCACCGGTGTCCTGTCCTTTTGGTGCCACCTCAACCTGCCAGCCGCTTACTTTTGTTCCCTCAAAGACAGATCTAAAGAATATACCGCTGTTACCGTCCGACACCTGTTTGAAATCGGCTGTCAGGTCAAAATCGCGGTAATACCTCTCTGTAGCCAGGTAACCGTATTGCTTATCCGGACCGCTTTCACATACCAGCAGCCCGTCTTCAACGTACCATCTCTCATTACCATATTCTATCCATCCGTCCAGGTCTTCCCCGTTAAACAGCTCCACCGGCTCACCTTCTTTACGCGGCAACTCTTTTATCTTCATATTCCTGAACCATACCCTGCTGCCATGGTCCTGCAGGCTAATATGGCCTGAGTGTGCCAGACCGTACTCAGGCGCATCCTCCCATTTACCACTGTTTTTCAGCTCGAACCATTCTGGTGTCCACGCCTCAAACTCAAGAATTTTCTCGCCGTTAAGCCAGTGCTCAACATGACCATTATCAAACACTATACGTGAGGAATTCCATTCTCCTGCAGGCCTGAGGTTCTTTTTCTCAGGGTCAGGTACGTACATGGCATAGTCGGCTCCCGCCTTCTGCCAGTCTTCCAGCTCACCCGGGTAACCCTCATCATCAATAAGCTGGTATTCCGGTCCTGTAAGATAAGGTGTGCTGTATCTCTCAGACTCAAGGACATGGTATAGTAAACCGCTGTTTCCACCAGTGGCTATTTTCCATTCAAATCTGAGGTCAAAATTATCATACTGATCTTTACTGATAAGATAACCGTTGCTGTCGCTGCCCGTACCATCGGCCACCAGGCATCCGTCCTCAACAAACCAGCCCTCTGTACCTTCGGAGTTATACCGTCTCCAGTTATCCAGGTCACTACCGTTAAACAAAAGCATCCAGCCATCAGACTGTTCATCCTTTGAAAGTTCGTTATGTGTACCATTGCAGCCTGCTGTGACAAGGACCAGCAGCAGGAGATATGTAATAGCCTTACTCATGATTTATTTTTTTTGTATAAGAACCTGCAAAATCAACCTCCTTTAATTACCAGGGTCTGCCGGCAGGGTTCATTACCTGTTTATTTAAATTAGATTATGGTTTTATCCAACGAATATAACATTTTAATTTGGTGCATGTTATCAGGCAGGCAATTTTTAATTATGAATCCAGGTTCGGAATTTTTTTCAGCTGCTTTTATTTAGTATTTTTACAGCCCTGAATATCAGGTGATCACAAAAATATTATCATGAAGGTTAATATACGGTTTATCAGCATAATAGTATTGTTTTTATCAATAATAACAACATCGTGTAATAACAAAAGCGGGCAGGACAAAGAAACAGAGCTTAGCATTTTTTTTATCAGCGACAGTCATTCACAGATAGATAATTTCAGCAGGATCAAATCTGTAATTGACCGGGCCGGGGATGAGACAAATATTATACTTGTCAGCTCCGGTGATATATTTTCAGGCAATCCGCTGGTGGACTTCTATTCCGAAAAGGGATACCCCGTTATTGACCTTATGAACAGGGTGGGCTTTGACCTGGCAACGCTGGGTAATCATGAATTTGATTACGGGCAGGAAGTATTGCAGGAAAGGATGGAACAGGCTGAATTTGAATTTATATGTGCCAACATGATATCTTCATCTCCCCTGCTTGAACAGACACCGGCCCATGTTGTACTGAACGAGGGAGACCTTAAGCTTATCTTTACAGGTGTTATTGAAACAAAAGGAAAACCCGGAGCTGTTATTCCATCCACCCATCCCGGCAAGCTTGATAATTTGGTATTCAAAGATGCTGCTGATATACTGGGAGATTATTCCGGCTTAAAAGAAGAAAGCGGGTCTGACCTGCATATCCTGCTCAGCCACCTGGGACATAATGATGACCGTGGCGCAAGCAGCGATTATTCGGTTGCTCATGATTTTCCTTATTTTGATGCTATCATTGGTGGTCACAGTCACAGTATACAGGACACCACCATAAACGGGGTGCATATATACCAGGCGGGATCCTACCTCGATTACCTGGGAAAAATATCTCTTGTTATAAAGGACAAAAAGATTATGTCGGAAGATTTTGAGCTTATTGACCTGGACGCTTATCCTGAAAGCGATGAAGAGCTCAACGCTATTATCGACTTATATAATAATAATCCTGCTTTCTCAGAAGTTATCGGCACCAATGATATAGACCTTACAAGGAACCGTACTGCAGGTTGTTTTTACACCGATGCCCTGATGTCATATCTTGGCACTGACATGGCCTTTCAGAATCCGGGTGGCATAAGGGCTGACCTCGACACCGGTGATATAAGCCTTATGGAGATATACAGGATCGATCCTTTCGGTAACGGGCTGTGCAGATACGAAATGACCGTGTCTGAGATAAAGAATTTTCTAAAGGGAACGGGTGCAGGCTTTTATTATGCCGGAGTAAAGATAGAAAATGACCCTTCCGGTGGTATTATTATTAAGGGTCCTGAGGGTAATGTTTATCATGATGACCGTAAGCTGTCCATAGCTATCAATGACTATATACCGATGGTGCACGAAGAATATTTCCCTGATCCGGCTGAAATATATGATATCACCACGGCGGAGGCCATGATACATTACCTGCGGGAGTTTGATGTTCCGCTCAGCTACAATTCATGCAACAGGTATTTCAGGTATAGCGACTAAGCCAGGAATGGCAGCCGTTATGTTATATAAGATTTTCCGGTGGGGCATTACCCCTTGATTAATTTGTGTTTAAACTTAGAAGGGACTGTTCAATTAAAAGTCAGATCAGTAAATTATAGAATTCAGCATATGCTCTTAGGATTTTTTTCCATAGATTTGAAATAGAAAAAACAGAGATATGAGCAGATCACTTTTCCTGGTTGTTATTATGCTTATACTCCTTAATTCATGCGAGAACAAAACGCCTGATAATGAAGTATTTGAAGTGCCTGTTTACAGGGTTAGCGGATTTAATAATACACAGGCCAATGAAGTAAGCATTGCCGTAAACCCTGTTAATACGGATAATATCATTATCGGTTCCAATCTCGACTGGGTCTATTACTCATTTACCGGGGGGTATTCATGGACGGAGGATAATATAAGTTCTGATGCGCATGGTGTATGGGGCGATCCGGTGCTTATGTTTGACGAGCAGGGTATGGCATATTACTGTCATCTCTCAGATCCGGAAGGTGATGCCTGGGTTGACCGTATTGTTGTGCAGAAATCTATTGACAGCGGCCAGTCATGGGATGACGGTATTGGTGTAGGTCTTAACGGTACAAAAGTACAGGATAAGGAATGGATATGTTCTGACAGGAGCAACTCGCAGTATTCCGGCAACCTGTATATGAGCTGGACAGAGTTTGATGATTACGGCAGTGCCGATCCTGAAGACAGGTCAAGAATAAGATTTTCCTTTTCGGATGACCGTTCTGCCAGCTGGGCTGAACCTCTTGTGATAAGTGATACCGAAGGTGATTGTCTGGATGGTGATAACACCATGGAGGGAGCTGTCCCCTGTGTGGATAACAACGGGAATGTTTACGTGGCATGGGCAGGTCCAGAAGGTA
Organism: Bacteroidales bacterium; assembly: GCA_041685495.1. Lineage (GTDB taxonomy): Bacteria > Bacteroidota > Bacteroidia > Bacteroidales > VadinHA17 > UBA9300. The sequence goes on along the minus strand of JAWLFR010000009.1, from coordinate 32,832 downwards.
TTTATTTTGACCGCTCAGGTGATGGCGGTAGCTCCTTTGGCACGGATATGATAATAAGTGATATGCCGGGAGGCTGGTCCTTTGATGTCCCAGGCATATACAGGTGTAACGGTATGCCCTTCACAGTGTGTGATAACAGTGATTCTGCGTACAGCGGCAATATATATGTTATGTGGTCTGACCAGCGTAACGGAACAGATAATACAGATATATTCCTGCTGAGATCGGAAGACGGCGGACTCAGCTGGTCAGAGAGGAAGATGGTTAATACGGACGGGACCAGCTCCCACCAGTTTTTCCCGAATATAGCAGTGGATCCCCTTACGGGCATAATATATATTGTTTATTATGACCGCAGTAAAACAGAAGGCAATGCAACAGAGCTATGGCTTGCACGTTCTGCCGACGGAGGTGAGAATTTTCAAAACTACCGGATCACAGATAAACCCTTTACTCCTGAAAGCGATATATTCTTTGGTGACTACATCGATATTGATGCTTATAACGGGGTGATATACCCGGCATGGATGCAGATGACAGACAGGGAGATGAGCATATGGGTGGCAAGGCTGACGGACGACGATTTTGATAAGTTATGAGAAGGATTTTATTTATTACGGCAATATGCCTTTTGACAGGGAATGTTTTATCATCACAGCATATTTACCTTACAGCAGGTTTATCGGCATCACAGGTCAGCTTATCCTACGCGGATGTCCCTGAATTTTATGATACTTTCCCCGTACTTGCACCAAATATCGGTGTTTATTACGAGTCGGAGATAAACAGCAGGTGGTCACTGAGACCCGGTATAACTGTCAATAAGCAGGGAAGGAAGATGATGTCAGAACCTACAAGCGGTTATTATGTTGAGAACAAGTATCTTATCAGTTATATTGAAGCGCCCCTGCTTTTTACCTATAAATTGAAACGAAAAAGCAGAAGGGATATGCATATGCATATAAGTGCAGGGCCATTCTACAGTTACGGTTATTTTGGAAAATTCATCAGTACCAACGGTGCGTTTTATGAGGAGGAAAATATTTTCGTGGGATCTGATGACCTCTACAGGTATAACTACGGTGCCCTGTTTATGTTTACAGGAGGGTTCGATAATCACCGCCTTAGCGTGTATATTTCCCCGGGATTAAGGGACATAAGCCAGGAAGAAGGCATATTCAACAGTTTCCGCACACTGAGAGCAGGTTTAAGCTATAATTTCATACTGCACACTAATCCCAAAAACAGCATATTTGTCCTGAAAAAAATACTGTACTGAGCTATATTATTGCCAGGGCAAGAAATACTGCATGCAGGGTAATGGTAATTGCAAGGTACAGGTAGCGTGACCTCCTGCTGTTGAGTCCCGGGAATTTATAATAAAATGAACCGGGACGGCATATTGACATACAATCGCCGCACATGGTACATGTGCTTCCCGGCTTCCTTTTCTTTATATCTTCAGGGTCAAGAGATTCGTGTTTCAGTTCATCTTTTCCACAGAGAAAATAAATGAATCAAGGGTATTCTCATCTTTCCACTCACTGGTAACATTCATCTTGCATACTATTGTCCGGCCATCATTATTTATCAGCCTCACCTCGTATGAGGCATTATCAACCTCTCTCCTCAGCATGCGGTCAAGACTCTGTCTCTTTATAAGGTAATCATCCGGATGACATAACTGGAACAGGTTTATCCCTGAAAAATCCATATCCTGCATACCCAGTATTTGCAATAACTTTTTATTAAACCGTATAAAATTACCCCGCTCATCTGTCTGCAGTATGCCCAGGGGGAAGTTATCGAATAATAAGCGATATTCCAGTAAGTTATTATGAATGGTACGTTCGGTGAATTTTCTGTTTATTGAAGATTGAATCCTTGTCAGTATCTCTACAGGTGAAAAAGGGAAAACGATTATATCAAACTGGTGTTTCAGTGCCTCTTTCATCAACTCCCCATTATCCTTCGCGATAATTATCAGCACAGGCGTATACAGGTTTTTTTTATCACTAAGGCTTTTAAGTATGCTGGTATCGATAAGTGACTCATCATAAGCATTATATATAACCATCTCGTACTTATCACCAAGGCATAATTCTCCAAATTTGTCTTTCTCACCTGAGTAAACGATCTCAAAACCATTATTTTGAAAAAATGTATCAAGGTGCTGGAAATCTATATCCCCCATATAAAACAACAGCTTCCCGGATGTCTTCATCTCCTGGCAATCTTTTTTAAAATGAACTCTATCTCGCTAAAGTAGCTAATTAGATCAATCAGTGAAAGTAAAATATCAAAAACTTATCAGTAATTATTAATCCCCCAGTCTATGGAATATTAGCGCTTGCGTATTATACCGGTTGCCGGGTTTAGACAGGGATGGATTGTAATACAGTAATTAAGTTGTTTTTCTCTAAGTTCTTTCTTTTAAATATATTGAACAATAAGAAAAACTTGACCCGGATTATCTTTTATCATAAATTTGATGTAGTGTCAGGCACTTTAATCGGGATTAAAGATTCAGCAGGAATACTATCCCCAAAAGCTTCTCATGGAATCATTAAATAACCTGGCAGGCAAGCTTATGCTATTATTGAATTTAATTCAAAACTTATGAAAAAACTGATTTATTCCTTAATGTTGGCCGTTCTTGTATGTTCCCCTGGCTTTATTACAGGCCAGGTCCCTGGAACACTTAACTACCAGGCTGTTGCAAGGGACGGCTCAGGTAACCTGATTACTGATCAGGACATAGATATCAGGATAAGCCTTCATACCAATACAGGCAGTCCCGTCAATATCTATATTGAAGAGCACCAGGTGAGAACCAACTCATATGGCATGTTCTCCCTGCGCATAGGTGATGATAATGCAAGCTATATAGGCGGGGCTGTAACAGAATTTTCCGCTATTGACTGGAACCAGGAGATCTATATTAAGCCCAGTATAAGGCTTGGTGGAGGCGACTGGCAGGATATGGAGTCATCCCCTCTATCATCTGTACCTTATGCCCTGGTAGCGGGTGAACTGCAAAATAAGCAGCTGCAGGAAAACGCTGATACCTTATACAAGCTGGATGGCAGCCTGTCTTTAGGATCGGAGAATCCGGATAATAGCATGCTTGCCGTGGTTAGCAGGGATGATGCTTCAGAAGATGCCTTATTCGAGGTCAGAAGGAAAGACGGACAACCCGTCTTCTCCGTGTATAACAACGGTGTACAGATACATGTTGATGATGCAGCGGCTAAAGGCCCAAAAGGCGGTTTTGCCATTGGCGGTTTTGACAGGGCTAAAGGGGTGTACCAGGATTATATGCTGGTGTCACCGGACAGCATAAGACTTTTTATCGAGAATAATCCTGATCTGGTAAAAGCGGCTGGAAGCAAAGGCGGTTTTGCCATCGGCGGCTTTGACCAGACAAAAGGCATAGATCCACTATACTTCAATATCTCCGGAAAGGCTGATGCTGATACAGTTACATCATCAGCCCAATTCCTGTGGTACCCTCTCAAGGAAGCTTTCCTTGCCGGACGCGTTCATATAGGCAGTCCCGACAGCGTAGGCCTTAACTCCTCGGCCCTGGGTTATCATTCAGTAGCCAAAGGTAACTACTCCCAGGCTTTTGGCTATGAGAGCATGGCTCTTGCAGCAAACACTACTGCAATAGGATACAGGGCAAGCGCCTCGGGTATTGACTCATATGCCTTCGGACGCAATGCCCAGGCAAAAGGAGAAAAATCAATATCTATAGGTTCGCATTATACACATAGCTACAGCTATATGCCTATCTTCTCTTTAACAAAGTCAGAAGATAGCAAAGGGGATTTTCTTATAAGACCTATTCTACTGCAACCCATCTGGCGTACGGTTACTTATGACAGGGCCAACATTGCAGAGGGCAAATATTCAATCTCCCTGGGCAACGGCAACTATGCAAATAACGGCGGTTTTGCCGTGGGCATTTATAATGATGCCACTGCCTACGGTGCCACAGCAATCGGCTTATCCAATAAATCATTAAACACCAGTTCCTTCACCGCCGGTTTTGAAAGCAAAGCAGGCGGACCGTACGCTACTGCTATAGGTAATAACCTGTATGCCAAATCATATGGCTCATTTGTGATAGGACAATTCAATACTGTGGCAGGTGATTCACTGGAATGGAAAGCCACTGACCCCCTCTTCGTTGTAGGGAACGGACTGAATGAAAGTAACAGGAGTAATGCCCTTACCATCAACAAAAATGGCAAGTCGGTGTTTATGGGGCAGCATGCAAATATATCGCTTAATGATAAACGATTAATGTTTATTTTCAACCCTTCAGGCGGGCTTTCAAGCACCACAAATGTATACGGTATCAAATCATATATAAACCGTGCGGATGCAGATGTTGATTATTATTATTCAGGGTATTTTTATGACACAGGCAGCGAAGGAATCTATAATGGCCTGTATGCTGATGTCAGAACAGGCGCCAATGCAGATATAGCCGAATATATATTGAATAGCAGGCAGGATGCTGAACCCGGTGATGTGCTTATTGCCGACAGGTCTGAAGATAAGAATGTTATGCTGAGCAATAAACCATATGACCCGGCTGTGATAGGCGTGGTATCCACCAGCCCTCATATAACCATGGGTATGGATCTGATAACCGATGAAAGGACGGGTGAACCGCTGCCAGGAGTAAGCGCTGTACGCCTGGCCCTGGCCGGACGGGTACCCTGTAAGGTTACAGATGAGAACGGGCCCATTAAGCCGGGCGACTTCCTTACAGCCTCATCAACACCAGGGCATGCAATGAGGTGGACAGCCGCAGACCCGGCCGGTGCCGCTGATTTTGAAGAGCTGAAAGAGATAATTACAGAAAACGAAAGAAGAAGGAATACCATACTCGGTAAGGCCCTGGAAACACACAGCAGCGGTAGCGGAACGATAATGATAATTATTGCATTACAGTAAGCAGATAATGGAAAAGCAGTAAGCGCAGTTTTATTCTGTGGTCATTGAGCAGTTAAATAATATTAAAAACATCCCCGGTGCCGGCCGGGGATGTTTCATTATTCATCCTATTTGGTATATTTGTGTACATGTAATACATAGCCCGGATATAATGGATGTACGCATTGAAGAGAAATGGAAAAGAAAGTTAAGCGGTGAATTTGAAAAGGATTATTTTAAACAGCTTGCCGGTTTTGTAAGGGAAGAATACAGTAAGAATACAGTTTATCCACCGGCCCCCCTTATCTTTAATGCCTTTGACAATTGCCCTTTCGACAGGGTTAAAGCCGTTATAATAGGACAGGATCCTTATCACGGTCCCGGACAGGCACACGGCCTGTGTTTTTCTGTCAGGGATAATGTGGGTCATCCACCCAGCCTCAGAAATATCTTCAGGGAGATAAGGGAGGACCTTGATATCCGCTGCCATGACTCCGGCAACCTTGAAAGATGGGCAAGACAGGGTGTCCTGCTGCTCAATGCCACCCTCACAGTCAGAGCTCATAGTCCCGGCTCACACCAGGGTAAGGGATGGGAGATTTTTACTGATGAGGTTATAAGGATCATAGCCGAAGAGAAAGAAAATGTTGTGTTCTTTCTCTGGGGTTCATATGCCCGTAAGAAAGGGGCCGGGATAGACAGGGAGAAACACCTGGTGCTGGAGTCTGTGCACCCCTCTCCCCTCTCTGCCAGTCGCGGATTTTTTGGCAATCATCATTTCAGCCAGTGTAATGAATTTCTTATTTTCACCGGTCAGTATCCCATTGACTGGAGGTAGATGAGCAGTCAAAAAGTATATTTTTTAGAAACATTATAAAGACAAATAATTGATAATTATTCATATTATATTATTACAATGAAAAGAACAGCTCTTCTTATTATTATGGTTTCTGTCTTCTGGACAGTGAAAGGACAGGCAGATTACTATTTTCCGGGATTGGACAATTTTAATAGGGAAATACCCGAACCCTCTGAATTCCTGGGTTATGAGGTGGGAGCACATCATACACGCTATGATATAATGATCGACTATATGAAGATGCTTGCCGGAAAAAGTGAAAGGGTCAATTATAAGATAATCGGTTATTCGGAGGAACGCAGGCCGCAGCTTATGCTTATCATCACATCGCCTGCCAATCATGACAGACTGGAGGATATACGTCTGAAACACCTGGAACTGTCAACAGTCGGCGGTGAAGACCTGAGCGAAACAGAAAGCGTACCCCTGGTCATACAGCTTGGCTTCAATGTGCATGGAAATGAAGCGAGCGGTGGTGAAGCATCCCTGCTGGCAGCTTACTACCTGGCAGCCTCCGAAGAGGAAGAGATAAATAATATACTCGATAATTCAGTAATATTTATTGAGCCTGTGCTTAACCCTGACGGACGCGCCCGCTTTGCCTCCTGGGCCAATATGAACAGGAGTAATCCGCCTGTGGCAGACCCCAACGACAGGGAACATAATGAGGCATGGCCCGGGGGCAGGACCAATCACTACTGGTTTGATCTTAACCGCGACTGGCTGCCGCTGTCACAGATTGAAAGCAGGAACAGGATGGATCATTACCACAGCTGGCTGCCTAATATTATTACAGACCATCATGAGATGGGTACCAACAGCACCTTTTTCTTTGAGCCCACAAAGAAAGGATCGGAGAATCCTATTATCAGCTCCGAGAATTATGTTACACTGAACAATCTCTTTGCTGAGCAATACGCTGAGGCACTTGATGATATCGGCCATTATTATGACTCGGGCCGCTCTTTCGATAATTCCTATCCGGGATATGGCAGCTCATACGGGGATGTGCACGGGGGACTGGCCATCTTATTCGAACAGGCCTCCTCGCGCGGACTGGTACAACAAACAGAGCTGGGCTACGACCTCACTTTCAGCCTTGGTATAAAAAACCAGCTTTTTGCAGCCCTCACAACGGTGCGTACTGCACTGGATAACCATGCCATGCTTAATGATTATATGCAGAGGTTTTATAAGGATGCTCTTGATGAAGCCAGGACCGATCCTGTCAAAGCCTATATATTCGGTGATGACAGGGATAAAAACCTTACACATTATTTTCTGGAACTGCTGGTGATGCATAATATAGAAGTGTACGGGCTCAGGGATGATATACGAAAGAACGGTGAAACATTCAGGGCCGGACAGGCATATTTCGTACCCACAGAACAGAGACAATATAAGATGGTCAGAACTATGTTTGAGACCAGCCATACCTTTCCTGACAGCACCTTCTATGATGCAACAGCCTGGGCCATGGCCTACTCATATGGTGTCAGAATGGCCGAACTGGAAAAAAAGCCTTCAGGGAAAAAGCTGGCGGAACTGCCCGGACCGGATTACACAAAACCTCAATACAGCGATTATGGTTATGTGTTTGACTGGGCCGATTATAATGCGGCCAGGGCACTCTACTATATACAGGATCACGGGATAAGAACTAAGGCTGCCTGGGATGAATTCAGCCTGGAGACGGAGAAAGGTCTCCGCAACTTCTCACGAGGTTCTGTATTTATTCCTGTTCGCTACCAGGACATGGACGCTGAAAAAGTGTTTGAGATAGTCAGCTCAGCATCTGCAATGGCACAGACAGACATCACAGGTATCTCTTCATCGCTTACGAAAGAGGGACCGTGGACAGGCAATGGCAGCTTCCGCACGGTAAAGAAACCCAGGGTTCTTATGCTGACAGGCGATGGTGTCAGCAGCTCAAATGCAGGGGCACTGTGGCATTTCTTTGACACAAAGATATCTCTGCCTGTAAGCAAAACAGACCTGAGCCGCTTCAGCCGTGTTGACCTCAATGACTATAACAGCCTGATCCTGCCTTCAGGAAGCTATAACGATCTCAGTGAAAGAGATATAAGCACTATCAACGATTGGGTAAGCAGGGGAGGAAATATTATTGCAATATCCTATGCCCTCAGGTTTATTGAAAGTGCAAATCTGGCCGGTCTGGTCTATGACAGTCGCCGCCCCGAACCTTCGGATACGCGTATCGATTATGACAGGATAAGGGCCGAGACTGGCAAACATTCTATTGGAGGTATATTCTGTAGCGCCGACCTTGATATAAGTCACCCCCTGGGATTCGGCTATACAGGCAGGGATATCACCGTATACAGAAACCACACTCTCTTTGTTGAACCGGCGGAAGGATATACATCCAATGTGGCTGTCTACACGGATAAACCTGTTATTAGTGGCTTCTGTACCCCTGAGAATGAAGAGAAGATGGCCGGCAGCTCCAGCCTTCTCTCCCTTTCAAAAGGAAGAGGCACGGTTAATGTATTTGTTGACGATCCTGTGTTCAGAGGATGCTGGCATGGCACCAATAAGATGCTGATGAATGCCGTGTTTTTTGGTCCGGACATGTAATAAAGATTTCAGTCATTATCCAGACAATACTTTATCCTGCCAAGAAGAACCTCTGTTTCTTCATATCCCACTGACAGTCTTATCATGCCGGGTTCAGGGTATTTATATCCCCATACCGGCTCAACAGGCATAAGTATAGTGTGTGAGTCGCCCAGCGTAGGCACCAGTTTAATATGCTCAGAGGCAGCACGGATAAAGGTATCGCGGCGTTTCCTTTTCTCATCATCGTTATTACCACTGAAGCTGAATGTTACTATAGCGCCATATCCATTGCCGGAGAAGAGATCTTTTGCCAGATTGTGTGTCTGGTGACTTTCAAGTCCGGGATAATAAACATCATCCACCGTGTCTGAATCCTCAAGCAGTCGGGCTATCTCCAGGGCATTATCACATTGCCTCTGAAAACGCAGGCTGAATGACTGCATCTGGGTGTTCAGCCGGTATGCGTCATCCGGACTCAGCATATGTCCCGTGAACTTACGGTATTCAATAAGCTCTTTCATTATCTCCTTATCATTGCCGCAGAGGGCTCCGGCGGTAATATTACCATGACCGCCAAGATATTTTGTTGCGGAATGGATAATTATATCAGCTCCGTAGTCCAGGGGTTTAACAAGATGGGCTGTGGCAAAGGTGTTATCTATCACAGCTTTCGCCCCGTATTTATGTATTATCCCTATAATCTCTTTTACATCGGCCACTATAAGTAAGGGATTGGATATCACCTCAAAGAAGACTACTGCAGGCCTGAGTTCCTTAACCTTGTCTTCCAGGCTTTCAAGCTTATAAGACATGCCATCGGGCTCAAAGCGGTGAACATAAATGCCACGCCGTGCTTTCAGGACGGAGTCAATATAAGAGTTGGTGCCACCGTATATCTCTGAGAAGAACAGCCAGGGTCTTTTATCATCTGCTTTCTGGAACACTGACAGGGCAGTATCGATAGCAGACATACCCGACTGTGTAAGCAGGGCCCAGCTGCTTCCCTCTATATCCATTAATACCTCTTCTGCCTCTGTTACGGTAGGGTTCCGGTACCTTGAGTAGATGTATTTATCTGGACTGTGATCATGGGCTGATTCCTTCTCAAAGGCTTGTGATGTGCTCTCGGCATCGCTGAGCTCAAAGCCTGCATCCCTGTAAACAGGCATTCTTGTACTGTTAACTGTCCTTTTCATATTTATTTCTTGTTTCGTGAAAAATCAAATCTCAAACTTACCGGCGAAAAATCATGATAGAAAATTATTCGCATCCCCAGCTCAAAAACCAGCAATATTGCAAAGATAATAAGCATTCCGGGAGATGGCGTATGACTGAAAAGAATGTATGAGATATACACAAGATAGCAGGCATAAGCTATACTGAATATCTTTTCCACCGGTGATGACAATCTTATTAACTTAAAAATCAACAGGTATAATAGCTTCAGGGTACCAATAAAGATAAAAGGCAATGGTTCGGCTATCAGAAATGATGAGAGCAACAAGCCGGTAAGGAATACCTGGGAAGCATGGTATCTTATGACGGGCCTTTTATCGGAATATGTATATACGGCATCTATGGATACAAGCATCAGCAATCCGCTGATAAAAGACAGTATCCATAATATTTCCAGTCCAAGCAGCATTGCCAGTGATGAAAAGACTGCAAAGGTACTGAAGGCGACTATCTCCCTGCTCAGGGGCGAGGAAGAAATATTGACCACCGACCGGTAGAAACGCAGTGGCCTGCCAAGGTGAAAAAGTGACAGCAATGCGGACGCAAGAAGCAGTGCAATATATCCCGGTGCCGCTATTATTTCATGGTCATTCCATGCTGAGAAACTAAGAGAAAACAGTACCGAAGACAGCAGTGTGAACAAAATAAGAGGCCATTCGCATAATGCTTTTACCTTTTTCCTTCCTTCAATTACCGGTCGTTGGGCTTCTGCGGACCGGGGATTAATAACCTTTAATGCCGGCTTAAGTTCGTTCGGCCTGATATTATAAGCCTCCCCCTGTTTATCGCTTATCTCATCATATCCGAGGGCTCCTGTGGGGCATGCGGATGCGCATGCAGGCAATATACCTGAACTGAGCCTTTCTGTGCAGAGATGGCATTTTTCCACCGTTCCCCTCCGCTTATTATACTGTGGTGCATCATAGGGGCAGTTCCAGTAACAATAATTACAGCCTATGCATTTATCATTATCAAGTATCACTGCACTGAAATCATTATCTATACTGTAAGCACCTGCCGGGCAGGATTGCATACATACAGGCTCTTCACAGTGGTTACAGGCCATGGATATATTATGCACCGGCAATCCGGGATAGCCTTCAGGGTTGTCACTCAGCACTTTACGCCATGGCATCTCACCCTTGTTTTCAAGGTAGCAGGCTGCGGCGCATGCATTGCAGGCCACACAGAGGTCATATTTAAAAATAAAGCCTTTTGCCATTATATCTTTTCCATTGAAACAAGGTTGTCATGAAAGGCAGTGCCATGACCCATATCGGTCTCCCGGCCGGCCGACAGAAAATTACCGCAGGCCCCTTCTGTCTTCCACCATCCGTTAGGCAGTGAGAGGCAGCCTGTTTTCATCCTTGCACTGATCCTTATTTTCAGTTCCATCGAACCCCTGTCGTTAAACACCCTTACCATGTCGCCATCAGCAAGACCTTTTTCCAGGGCATCGCTCACTGATACAGCAAGCAGGGGTTCAGGGTCAAAGTGACGTATAATATCAAGATTGCCAAACTGGCTGTGTATCCTGTAATGGGTGTTGGGCGACATAAATACAAAGCTGTGCGACTTTCTGTTCTCGTCTTTAAACGCCGGCTCACAGACAGGCAGGGGGGATATGCCCCATATCTTTTCAGCATCCCGGGAGTATAGTTCTATCTTTCCCGACGCCGTTTTATATTTATGATCACTGAAAGCTATCTCCTGCAGTCCGGGTGCCTCCTTTATCCCCTCTTTAAGATCATCAAGTGTTAAGTGGCTCATGCCGCTTATCCTTTGCTGCAGCCACTGATCCATATTGTCCTTTCCCGGCTCCGGTATGCCTGCCTCTTCAGTATCTATGCCAAGTCTCCGGGCCAGTTCGTAATATATCTGCGTTTCCGGCATAACACCCGGTGGCGGATCGAGCACCCGTGGTTTATAGAATATGTATGGCGACCAGTACGAGCTTATAATGTCCTGCTGTTCAAACATATTCTTTGCCGGAAGGATTATATCTGCCTGCAGTGCCGTATCGGTCATAAACTGGTCTGTCACCACCTTGAAATTAATACTGTCAAAAGCCTCCTTCAGCCTGTTAATATCACATGCCTGTGTAAAAGGATTACCCCTTTCCACCCATGCCATATGTATGGCCGGGTCCGATTCGCCAAGCAGGTCTTCTGCCAGTGTGGCTAATGATATATCCCGCCTGAACCTGGGTGAACTGTTTATCCACGGATAATAACTTAAGGGCTCTTTTGTTTCATCAAAGACATATCCCTGCAGGTTTGCATAGTTAAACCCTGCACCTTTCATGCCTGTATTGCCTGTTATCACCGCCAGGGCCAGTATGGCTCTTACTGTCTGACCGCCGTTTGTATAGCGCTGCATCCCGTAACCCGGAAGGATGGTCATCGGTTTTGTATTAGCTATCAACAGGGCCAGATCATAAATTATCCCCGGCGGTATGCCGCATATCTCCCCTGCCCTTTCGGGACTGATATCAAGGGAGCCGGCAAATTCATCAAATCCCAGGACATGATCTTTTATAAACTTCCTGTCAGCTAGACCTTTCTCTATTATCACCGAGGCCAGCGCCAGTGCCAGGGCAGCATCGGTGCCCGGGTTTATCTGTACCAGCATATCTGCTTTGTCGGCTGTGGCTGTTCTGCGCGGATCAATAAGCACCACCCTGGCTCCCGCCTCTTTGGCCCTGTCGATAAAGGCCATCTCCTGCACATTTGTTTCTGCCGGATTCTTACCCCAGATAAGTATCAGGGATGCATTTGGGAGGTCCCATGGCACATTATGCTTTACCTCCCCAAGTGTCAGTCTCACCGCCTCGAGTCCGGCCGGCCAGCAAAAATTACCATAAGTTAGGGTGGCCCCGCCTGCTGCATCCCAGAACTTATGACCTATCTCATTTGTAAGCCCCGAGCTGCCGCTGCCGGTATAATATAATATACTTTTCGCTCCGTACCTGTCACGAAAATAGCGGATTTTAGCGGCTATTATATCAAGCGCCTCCTCATTGCCTATCTCGTCAAAGCCACCCTTACTGTTTTTTATAAGCGGTTTCATCAGCCTTTTTGCCGATGATGCCCTTTCGATATATGACAGGCCTTTGATACAGGGGCCTTCAGGTACGGATTTATTCGTTCTGTCAGGCAGTATCCTCACTATCCTGTTATTTTCCGTCTGCACCCTGAAGCTGCAGGTGCTGTAACAATTACGCGGACAGGCTGTCAGAAATTCATGCATGGGATTATATTATGATCACAAATCTAAAAAAAATAAGTCTGAAAGGTGACAGTAAGATTATAATTGGATATAAAAAAGAGTCCCGCGGAACGGGACTCTTAAAAACCAACCAACCTAACCAAAAAACCTAGTTTTTGGAAGACTAATAGTGATGAGATCACATTAGTCAATTATCTAACATATAATATAATAAAATGTTCAGGGAAAAGCAAATATTTTTTTGAAAAAGAGAAACTACCCTGTTTTTTACTTCTGGTCTATGGGTGCGTCAATAATAACATCAACTTCCAGTATCCTCTGTTCAGGGTTTATGATATAAACTTCATATGTTATTTTATCCGGTCCTATATATGTAGCATACGTATAATCTTTTTCTCCGGTGGTATAAACCTCACCGTTTATTGTGGCCGTTATCTCAGCATCAGGATAGGCAATGTCAAACCTGAAATAATCGGTGATTCCCCCTGCCGGTATATCGCCATAGTTATGTTCTCCCCCTCCGGTATCAACATTGACATCATTAAAAACCTGGTCAGTAAGGTTTTTAATTCTTACATCCGTTGGTCCTTCCGGGGTACGGTTGGGTTTCTCGCAGGATGCCATTAGCATCATTATACATGCGAGCACAATAATATTTCTCATAGCAGGTGTTTTATGTTGCTCTATCATCCTATAGACAAAGCTATAAAAAAAATGGTTGCTCAGGGTGTAATTTTTTTAATAAAATCCATTGGTATCCAGCCCACTGTACCATCTGTCAGTTTTACCTCATACCACTCACCCAGCTGATCTTCCACTTTTACTTTTGTTCCTTCATGTATAACGAACAGCTCACGCCCTCCGGTGCCGGGAGAACTTCTGCCTGTAACCTGGGGCTCCATGACTATTGCCTCTTTATTATTCCATGTGAGTGATTTATTGGTTAAAGCCAGCATAAATGAGAGTAAGCTTATAATAAAAATTATTATCGCAGCACTAAAGCTGTATTTTTTTATCTTATAGCGGGACGAGAACAGGAAGACGGCAAGGAGTACAAGAAACAGGGTAAATGAAAGAAGGCTTATCAGAGCCCATTTGTTGGTGTTTAACAGAAGGGAGACTTTTTTGAACCATCCTACAAAGAACACCTCGGGAATAGCTTCAAGCTTATCATCTGTATAGCTCCTTGCCATTTCCAGGTTATGCAGGGCATCATCATTGAATGGTTTAAACAGCAATGCCTTCTCATAATTGAGTATTGCCGTGGGGATATCACCTGTCTTAAAAGCAGCATTACCTGCATTATAATAGAGCTCAAAGGATGAACAGCCGGCAGCTATCAGTTTTTCAAAAAGTGCCAGCGACTCGCCAAAATTATCCTCCCTGTACTCTGCTAGGGCCTCTTCATAAATAACTTCCTCCTCTCCTTTTTCAGCCTGCACTGCCAGTGAAAAAATCATTAAAATGCTTATCATGCATATCACATGCTTCATGTCACAGGATATTATTTTTTTTCAATACTCTTTATTATTTCCTCTGCTTTTTTGTATACCTCATCCGCGGTGGCGATATCTGTATCCGGCGAATACCTGGAATATTCACATTTAGCAATTACATCCTGCAGTTCGTCGCTTATCTCTGTACCGTACTTATCTCTTATCATGATACTGTTTACCGTATCAATGCTCAATTCAGATACAGGTATATTGAATTTGTCAGCCAGGTATCCCCATAAGGCTTTTAACAATTCATTATAAAACCCTTCGGTATCGGACTCATTAAGACAGGTGGCCGCTTTTCTCAGCCTTCTGGCTGCTATACCAGCTGCTTTCCTGTTCCGTACACGTGCAATATCCGAGTTTCTCTTTATCTGTTCACGTCTTATTATTACCATAATGATAAAGAGCAGTGCCAGCCCGGGGAATATATACAGAAATGCATTATCAGCAATAAGTATATTATTAAGTGAATTCAGATTCGGTTTTGATGTATCAATATACCTTATGTCGCGGCCCAGGAACCTGACATTTTCCCCGGATACCCTGCCATGTACCTGTGTTGATCCCTGCTCTTCGTCGCCTTTCAGCACCACAAAGGAATGTTCACCTGCTGTTAGCGTTTTGTAGCGGCCGGAGGAAGGATCAAAGAATACATACTTTAGTGAGGATATTTTAAAGCTCCCGTGATAGCGCGGGATCAGAACATATTCAAATGTTCGTGTTCCCGATGTGCCAGAGGTACTTACATTAAGATCGGAGCTGGTCTCGGGCTCATACACTTCAATATCAGGCGGCAGCTCAACATCAGGGGCGGCAGCCAGCTTAAGGTTGCCGCTGCCTTTGAGTGTGATCCTGAGTGTAAGGGCATCATTAACATACACGGTGTCAGCACTGAGGGAGCTGCCCAGTGTAAAGTCGCCTACGGCACCCTTAAAGTCATCAGGGGCACCATCCGGCAGGGGTTTTACCTTTATCTCCGCCGGCAGTGTGGCTATCTTCCGCGGTACGGTTGAAAAGGATGAAAAGAAATCGCCGAAAAAAGGATCATTGGATCTCGATTTCTGTTGCAGCAGCACTGTCAGCTCAGCCGGATCGATGGTGATGGTACCTGTTTTCTGCGGATACAGCAGGAAACGTTGCAGTACGCCTGTGCCATAAATGTTGCCGTTGACATTTTCCCTCTCAAGGGCTCTGAGGGGAGGCGTTTCAATGTCCTCTTTCAGAAAGCTCTGGAAATCGGGGTACTTCACTTCCTGTATACCGGAGAGATCCACACGCGAATATATTTTAAGGCTTGCCTGAACATGTTCGCCCATAAATATCTCATCCTTGTTAAGCAGCAGCTTTACAAACAGATCAGAGGAGCTTACTTCCTCTTCCGTGTTCTGGTCGCGACCGGCAGTTCCGGCACCCTGACTTCCTGTACCCTGACCGTCTTTTACCACCTCTATCTCCACAGGGTCAGATAAATACTCCTTGTTGTCGATCATCAACTTTGCCGGTGCAACAGTGAATTCACCTTCCTTTGTGGCCTGCAGGTAATAGCTGTATGTGTTGGATATCGTTGATGTCATCTTACCGTTGACTATCTGTGTGCTCTGGCTGAAAGATGTCTGGGGACCAGACAGCAGGTGGAAATCACCAAAGTCTGGTGACTGAAGTTCTCCTCCCCGCACATTGGCTGTCCAGCTTATCCTGAACTGTTCACCCACTGCCACTACCGAGGGTGCTTCAACGCTCAGGCTGATATCCTGGGCCTGCAGGCTGAAGGCTAACAGGATATACAATAATATTGGAAATATCTTTTTCATCTGTGACTACCAGT
Organism: Bacteroidales bacterium; assembly: GCA_041685495.1. Classification (GTDB taxonomy): domain Bacteria; phylum Bacteroidota; class Bacteroidia; order Bacteroidales; family VadinHA17; genus UBA9300. The sequence goes on along the minus strand of JAWLFR010000009.1, from coordinate 16,658 downwards.
TTTTTAATGTCCTGACCCTCGATTTTGCAGCTCTTGCTTTTTTTACTTTCTCCTGTATCTCTTCCTCGTTCTCCGCCAGTGCCTGCAACAGTCGTTCAGCATCTTCCTTTGACATCTGCTGCTGATCAGGCCGGGCGGAATCATCCTGCTGATCCTGTTCTTGTTGCTGCTGATCCTGTTCATTCTGCTGACCGGACTCCTGTTCATCCTTACGGTCTTCCTGCTCATCCTGTGAACCGGAATCCTCCTGGTCCTGTTCATCCTGCTTATCGTCACCGCTGTCCTGCTGCTCATCATTCTCCTGCTGTTGCTGCTGTTTTTGCAGCTGGTCGAGGGCATAAGCCAGGTTATACTTGGCCTCCATATTACCCGGGTCATTCCTCAGAGCATCCTTATATGCTTCTATACTTTCCTCCAGCTCACCTGCCTTAAGCAGTGCGTTACCCAGATTATAGTATGAGTCAGACAGTTTCCGGCTGTCAAGCTCTTTATCTGAGAGTTCCTTAAAGCGTTCGATGGCTTCCTCATATTTTTCCTGTTTATAAAGAGCATCACCAAGGTTAAAGACAGCCTTGTTAAAGGAAGGATCAGCGTCTATAGCCCTGCGGTAAAGCATCTCCGAGTCTTCATAATCTTTTTCAGTATATTCCCTGTTTCCCTGCCTGGCGTACTTCCTTTGTTTCTGAGCAGCAAGGGGAGATATGGTAAAAAATATCAAAGCCATTATCAAAGATAGCCTGAATAAATATTTATACCCGTACATCATACAGTTTTATTTTACTCAGTTTCCTGTTTTTACGTTCCATAATCATTATATCGAGCACAAGCAAAATAAGTGCCATCACTGCGAGCACCCTGAACTGGTCATTATACTCGGAATAAACGGTTCCCTCCATCTCCTGCTGCTCCATGCTTCTTATCTCATTATATATAGTGCCAAGACCTAAATTAGTGTTGCTGGCCCTTACATATTTCCCCTCTGTGGCAAAGGCTATGTCCCTGAGGGTACCTTCATCAAGCCTGGTAATAACCGTATTCCCTTCATTATCTTTCAGATAGTCTTTTCTTCCGTTGCTGCTGACCGGTATGGGCACTCCGTCGCTTGAGCCAATACCTATGGTATGTATCATAACACCCTTTTCTGCTGCTTCCCTGGCAGCCGGCATTGGATCATCCTCATGGTTTTCGCCATCGGTTATAATGACAAGGGCCCTGCTTTCGTTCATGCCCGGACTGAATGATCTTATACCCAGATTGATGGCTGATGCCAGTGATGTGCCCTGTTTTGGCACTATCCCTGTACTTATGGAGGAAAGGAACATCTTGGCCGACACATAGTCACTTGTTATTGGTATCTGCGTGTATGCATCACCGGCAAAGACTATCAGTCCTATCTTATCATCCTGCAGCCTGTCAACCAGCGAGGATATAGCCTGTTTGGCTCTTTCAAGCCTGTTTGGTTGTATATCCTCAGCCAGCATTGAATTGCTTACATCAAGGGCTATTATCACTTCCACACCCTCTCTTTTCACCTCTTCAAGCTTTGAACCGAACTGCGGACGGGCAAGGATAAATACAGCAAGCGTAAAAGCAAGCAGCTGGAGAAAAAATTTAAGATTTCTCCTGAAGCCTGAGAATTCGGGTATCAATCCCTGTATCAGCTCATGCTCTCCCGCAGCCCTGAGCTTTTTATTCCTTATCCTGCTGTTGATAATTATGATAAGCAGCAGTACCGGTACCAGAATCAGCAGGTACAGGTAATCGGGATTATGGAATCTGAATAATTGCATATCCGCCTATATATATTTTTTCAAAACAGTATATCTCATTAATATCTCAAGTAACAGAAGGGCTGCCATTATGATAGCCAGCGGCATAAACTCCTCTTTCTTATTACTGTATTCCTGAACATTTATCTTCGATTTCTCCAGCTCATCAATCTCCTCATATATCTTATTCAGGCTTTCATTATCAGTAGCCCTGAAATACTGTCCGCCCGTCATCTCCGCTATATCCTGCAGCACCTCTTCATCTATCTCCACCCTCATATTGCGGTAACTTATGCCCGCAGGCGTCTGCACGGGATATGGTGCAGTGCCCCTGCTGCCCACTCCTATTGTATAGACACGCACCCCCATCGTCTTTGCTATCTCTGCGGCTGTCACAGGTGCTATCTCACCCCTGTTATTCACACCGTCAGTAAGCAATATAATGACCTTGCTTCTGGCATCTGAATCTTTTATCCTGTTGATGGCTGTGGCCAGTCCAAGACCTATGGCCGTGCCATCTTCTATCATTCCGCTCTCCATCTCGCGCATCAGGTTTATCAGCACTGCATGATCTGTTGTAATGGGACACTGGGTAAAACTTTCGCCGCTGAATATTACCAGTCCCATCCTGTCATAAGGCCTGCCGCTGATAAATTCGGTAGCAACATTCTTGGCGGCTTCCAGCCTGTCAGGGTTAAAATCACGTGCCAGCATACTGCTGCTTATGTCCATTGACAGCATTATATCTATTCCTTCTGTTGACCTGTCCTCCCAGTGGTCTACTGACTGCGGCCTTGCTATCATCAGTACCAGCAGGGCAATCACAACCATCCTGAAACCAAACAGTATATGACGAAGGTAACTACGGGCCGGACGCGGCATTTCATCGAGGTACTTTACCGGGCTGAAGGTAAACGAAGCTGAGGTGCTTTGCTGTTTCAGTATATAGAACAGCACCAGTACCGGTATTAGTAATAATAACCACAGATACAGGGGCTGTGCAAATGTTATATCACTCATCGCCATTATCTTTTCTGTCTTCTGCTACATTATTTTTTCTGCTGTCTTTATCCGTGTCGGTAACATCCTGCTGAGCCTTAGTCTCATCCCTGTTTCCGGCAGCATTCTGTGAACCGTCCTCCTTATCCCTGTCTTCGGCCATCATGTAAGTATTGCTTACAAAGGTCCTGGCATTGTCCAATGCTGCTGTGTTTGATTCTGCATCATGTGTATACCTGGCAAATTTTGACAGGTCGGCATTACGTAAGATATTGTTTAGCAGGGTCATGTCTCCCTCATTTATATCCTTGCCGTCCAGGGCATCAATAATCTCCTCCGAGGTCATCTCCAGGGCTCTTATGCCGTACCTTATTTCCAGGTAATACCTTATAATCTCCGTCAGAAGCGAATAATATTCCTTTATCTTACCCGCCTGCCACAGTCTTTTCTTTTCCAGTTTATCCAGTTCACGTAAGCTTATTATATGTATCGGTTCATCCGGCATCTTTGGTCCTTCCGGTTCCTCCTTTTTACCCCGTCGCTGCATATACTTATACAAGAGCCACCCGGCAATTGCTATGCCTGCTGCCAGCAGGACCCACGGGAATATGTCCCCTGCTGTGTAGCCTACCTTTTCAGGCCCTTTGATATCAAAGATTACATCAGCAGAGTCAGGGGGAGTAATATCCACCCTCCTTACCCGCAGAGGCTGGTAATCGCTATAGAAGCGTTTTTTTCCACCGGGACTCTGATATTCAAGATAATAAGGGGGTATCTGGTAGAAACCGGTATCAAAGGATGTGATATTATATTTCTTTCTCAGTATAAGGTCGCCATCACTGTCCCGGCTTGTGTCAACCGCTGTCTGCGACAGTATCTCAATATTACTGATAATGGTATCCCTGTATTCAGGCATGATTAGGTGTATATCATCCGGCTGTTTCACCTTTATACTGTACTGTGCCCTGTCGCCAATGTAGATAAGCGATGAGTCCAGGCTGGCCTCCACCGTCACATCCTGCGGGTGAGCTGAAGCGCATATGCTAATTGTCAATATAAACAATAACAATCTTCTCATTACGATCTCTTTTTAAACAGGTTGATCAGGGGTCTCACATAATCTTCACCGGTAAAGACCGTCACATTGTCCACCCCACTCCTTGTAAAGAGATCATCCAGCCTCTTACGGTCCAGTGCCCACCGGCTGCGGAATTTTTCCCTTACCGTCTTAAGTGAGGTGTCGAGCCAGATATTATTACCGGTCTCAGGATCACGCACATAAATCATGCCCAGGTCAGGCAGCTCTTTTTCCATTTTATCATTTATTCTCAGTCCCACCACATCGTGCTTACTGGATGCTATCTGCAGGGAACGCTCAAAATCATCAGCCATAAAGTCAGATATAACAAAGGCCGTGCATCTTTTTTTCAGGGCATTGGTCAGGTACCTGAGCGGCTCATTGAGTGATGTACGTGTGCTTTCAGGTTTAAAGTCAAGCAGCTCTCTTATTATCCTGAGTATATGCTTGCGCCCTTTCTGCGGGCTTATAAATTTTTCCACCCTGTCAGAAAAGAATATCACCCCTATCTTATCATTATTATTAATTGCCGAGAAAGCCAGCAAGGCTGCTATTTCTGTTATCTGTTCCCTTTTGTAGGCCCCCCTGGTCCCGAAATTACCCGATCCTGACACATCCACCAGAAGCATTACAGTCAGCTCCCTTTCCTCTTCATACACCTTAACATAAGGGTGGTTGAAGCGTGCTGTCACATTCCAGTCTATAGACCGTATATCATCACCATACTGGTACTCCCTTACCTCGCTGAAAGATATACCTCTTCCTTTAAAAGCACTGTGATACTCACCGGCAAATACCTGCCGTGTCAGTCCCCTCGCTTTTATCTCTATCTTTCTTACTTTCTTTAACAGTTCAGTTGCTTCCACATCTTATTTCTTTGATCCGGGTTCAATATTAACCGTAAAGAACCATTCCTCATCCAACAGTCTTATCAGCGCCCTGTTGTCTTTCTTTTCATCAATCCATGTATTATCTTCTTTCTTCACATACAGACTATCCAGCTCCCTTCTGACTTCATCCTCAAGGCTGTGGACATGTATCCTTTTCACCCTGCTGCACCTCTTATCTTCAGACAGGAAAAAATACACCGTTGTGGTACCGCTTGTCCCATCAGTATATTTAAGATAGTCATAATACTCATTCCTGCTGTTATTGTCCCTGACCAGGTTCCTGTGGTGCTCTCTTACATATTCAGCTATTTCCTCAGAGGTAAAGCCCAGCAAATTCTGACCTGTAAGGTTGACAGACAACAATATCATTAATATGGCAAGCGGTAGTATTTTCATTATTGAATAATGCTTGTTTCAAATAAAATTTCTAAGGCACCTCCACTGTATTGAGTATATCCCTTATGATATCTTCCTGTCTTATGTTCTCGGCCTCGGCCTCATAGGTAAGGCCTATCCTGTGTCTCATCACATCCGGACAAACAGCCCGCACATCTTCGGGTATGACATAACCCCTCCGCCTTATGAAGGCATAGGCCTTTGAGGCCAGTGCCAGGTTAATACTGGCCCTGGGTGATGCGCCGTAGGATATCATACTTTTGTATTTACCCAGACCGTTCTCTTCAGGCTTGCGTGTTGAAAACACGATATCAAGTATATAATTCTCTATTTTCTCATCCATATACACCTCTTTCACAAGCTCCCGGGCCCGTATTATCCTGTCCGGTTTCATTATAGTTGTGGCAACAGGGAATTTTTTGGCCAGGTTCTCACGAATAACGAGCTTTTCTTCATCCTTGCTGGGATAATCAATAAGTACCTTGAGCATAAACCTGTCGACCTGTGCTTCCGGAAGAGGATAGGTTCCTTCCTGCTCAATAGGGTTTTGTGTTGCCAGCACCAGGAAGGGATCATCCAGGCGGAATGTCTCCTCACCTATTGTTATCTGCCTCTCCTGCATTGATTCAAGCAGGGCGCTCTGTACCTTGGCCGGCGACCTGTTTATCTCATCGGCCAGGATAAAATTGGCAAACAGCGGTCCCTTTTTGATAATAAACTCCTCACTCTTCTGGCTGTATATCATTGTCCCCAGCAGGTCGGCCGGCAGGAGGTCAGGAGTAAACTGTATCCTGTTAAAGCGTGCATCAATAACGGAGGCCAGTGTTTTTACAGCCAGTGTCTTTGCCAGTCCGGGCACCCCTTCAAGCAATATATGCCCATCGGTAAGAAGACCGGTAAGGAGGCTTTCCACCAGGTGCTTCTGCCCTATGATAACCTTGCCCACCTCATGTTTTATGGCATCGACAAAATCGCTCTCCGCCTCTATTCTTTCGTTCAACTCCTTTATGTCAACATTTATATCCATGGTAAATTTTTTAAAATACAAATATACTATTATCAGAGATTGTGGTGCTAAAGAAATACCTGTGCAAAATAAAAAATGATTATCCTACAAGCTTGTTAATGACTGTTAAAATATTGTTAAATAAAGAGACTTTCTGCCTGCCGCCACTGATATTTCATAATATCACCTCCCTTCATTTTATTAAGATCTGCTTTCACCTTAATACTGAACCAGGCGCTGCCTTCTCGCAGCAACAGATAACTGGTACAGATAAAAGGAGCCTTCTCCCCTCTTATTCGGACAAAGACAACCTGTAATATGACCTTATAATTATCATCAGCAGCACAGGGATAAAAGCAGGGTTAATACTCTGGTTTATAAGTACAATAACAAGCATAAAGATAACCGCAAGGGCTATCTGTGCCCGCCAGAACCAGTACAGCTTATTCTTTGCAAATATAGCATAAAGAGCAATGGGAATCAGGGGGTTGAGCCATATCATATTATAATTTTGCCCCATAGCCACATGATCAGTAACATAGTTAAGGAAGATCATCAGGAGTGCCAGTAATGTCAGCACTGACCAGAATACCAGGTCAAAAGCATTCTGGAGTGCAGGTATTCTTACCAGTGAAGTGAAGAGGAATACAATAATAAAGGCTATAGAAAGCCAGAACCAGGGCTGCTTAAGTAATCCCGTATCATATTGGGGCCTTTCATGATCGAACACTATCTCCGTAGGTCCAAGCAGCATAACCCTTTTATCGCCATCGGTGATATGGGCTTCACTTAGATTTTTCATAAGGTATTCGGGAAGGAACATAGACTCACGAAAGCCGCATGGCTGGTCGGCCGGACTCCCAAGCAAAAGGTCTATGCCTGCATCCATCCACAGTACGCCATCATGGAATTCATCTATCCTTTCGCGATAGGTAACATCAGGCTCTTCATCCTGTTCAGGATAAACAAGCTTATCACCATACACATCTTCCAGTATATCGCGTATCCTTGTTGCGCAGTTATCCCAGAAAAAGTCATATTTATAAAAAACATTTTCGGGCTTCAGGTTCTCGTCAAGCATCTTTTTCAGCTTCAGCAATTCTTTATCAGGCATATATAACTTCTGCATATAGACACTGCGCTTTGTTGGCCTGTACTCATTAAGGAAGCTCTTATACGAATAAGCGGCAAGCTTGTAATTAAGCCGGCCCCTTGCAAACTTATAATTGAAATTTGTTGTACTGAAATCAAACACTCCCCAGTTATACACCACATCGGTACCGCTGATACTGTCATACAATCTCAGGGCGCTGTGACCGTACATGGTATGTGATTCGGGACCGGGATCACAGGTAAGAAGGAATACCTGGGTGTTATCGGTCTGGGACAGAAGGGGGAAAATATTTATCAGAATAAATGTAAACGCCAGTGCTATTTTGTTCTTCATAATTTATTATTATTGCCTGTAATAAATGTTAAAAATAGTAAAAACTGCTTTACTGCTAACGCAATTTATTAACTTTTGTTTTTTTATTGAATTAATACGCAGTATGCCGCTAATAAAATACCCGGAAAATATCTATAACAAAATTTCTTAAGCATGAAAAAACTATCACTTCTTTTAATGGCTGTTACAATGCTGTGCGCTTACCCTGACGGACTGTCCGCCCAGGGGAAAGGTAAGAGAGCTGCAGTAAACGACAATGAATTATCTGTATTATACAAAGACCTTGACTACAGGCTTATCGGTCCTTTCAGGGGTGGCCGTTCAGCTGCCGTTACAGGTATAGCGGGTGACGGAAAGGTATTCTACCAGGGTGCCACCGGTGGAGGTGTATGGAAGACCACTGATGCCGGCCGTTCATGGAAGAATATCAGTGATGGTTTTTTTGGCGGTTCAATGGGGGCTGTTGAGGTGGCCCCATCAGACAGGAATATCATATATGCAGGTGGTGGAGAGAAGACAGTACGCGGAAATGTCAGTCATGGTTACGGTATCTGGAAATCGCTCGACGCCGGCGAAACATGGTCATATAAAGGTCTGAGAGAGGGATATCACATACCCCGGCTGAGGGTTCACCCTGACAATCCTGATCTTGTTTATGCAGCCGTGCTGGGTCACCTCTTCGGCCCTAATGAGGAACGCGGCATCTACCGTTCGAAGGATGGCGGCGATAGCTGGGAAAAAGTATTATATATAAATGAAGATGCAGGGGCATGCGATCTTATTCTGGACCCTGTCAATCCACGTATAATATATGCTTCCACATGGCGTGTACGTCGCACACCCTACAGTCTCGAGAGCGGAGGTGAAGGGTCAGGGCTCTGGAAGAGCACAGACGGAGGCGACTCATGGGAAGAGCTGACAGATAATGAGGGTATGCCATCCGGTCCGCTTGGTATCATTGGTGTAAGCCCCTCGGCTGCCAACCATAAAAAGGTATATGCCATTATTGAAGCCGCTGAGGGCGGCCTTTTCGTAAGTGAGGATGCAGGCAGCAGCTGGCGCAGGGTTAACAGCGACCGCAGCCTGCGGCAGAGGGCATGGTACTATACAAGGCTGTATGCCGACCCTGAAGATGAGAATACTGTTTATGTTCTTAATGTCGGTTTTCACAGGTCCACCGACGGTGGTGAGAGTTTCGAGACAATAAGGACGCCCCATGGCGACCATCATGACCTGTGGATAGATCCGATCGACACTGATATAATGGTTATTGGTGATGACGGAGGAGCACAGGTGACCCATGACGGCGGAAGCACATGGTCTACCATGATGAACCAGCCTACGGCACAGTTCTACAGGGTAACAACGGACGACCATTTCCCATACCGTATCTACGGGGCACAGCAGGATAACTCAACAGTAAGGATTGATTCGCGTTCCTTCGGCTACGGGGGCATAACGGAAGACAACTGGGAATCCACTGCCGGTGGTGAGAGCGGATGGATAGCCCCTGATCCTGATAATAATGAGATTGTATACGGTGGATCGTACGGTGGCTACCTGGTGCGTTATAACCATGAGACGGACCAGACACGCAGGATTGATATATGGCCGGACAACCCTATGGGCTGGGGCGCCGACAGCCTGGAGCAGAGGTTCCAGTGGAATTTTCCCATATTATTTTCCAGACATGATAATAACACCCTCTATGCTGCCTCCAATCACCTGTTCAAAACCACCAACGAGGGTCAGAGCTGGGAGAGGATCTCACCCGACCTTACAAGGGATGACAAATCAAAGATGAGTTCCTCGGGCGGACCGATAACAAAGGATAACACCAGTGTGGAGTATTACGGTACTATATTTGCCGTAGCCGAATCAGTGCATGAGGAAGGAGTGATATGGTGTGGTTCGGATGATGGCCTTATACATATAACAAGGGATGGCGGCGGCAGCTGGACAGATGTTACACCGCCTGCGGATATTATGCCTGAATGGACCATGATAAACAGCATAGAGGCTGATCCCTTTGATGCCGGGGGACTCTATGTGGCGGCCACCTCTTACAAGAATGATGATTACAGTCCATACCTTTATAAAACAACTGATTATGGTGCCAGTTGGAAGAAGATAAGCTCCGGCATAGACGAGGAATATTTCACCCGTGTCATTCGCGCCGACCCTGTCAGGAAGGGGCTGCTTTTCAGCGGAACAGAATCGGGTATGTATATATCCTTTAATGACGGCAAGGCATGGCATCCCTTCCAGCTCAACCTGCCGGTGGTTCCGGTCACTGACCTGGCTATAAAGGATAATGACCTTATTGTGGCCACACAGGGGCGCTCCTTCTGGATCTTTGATTACCTGCACCTGCTGAGGAATATGGATGCTGCGATGGCTGGGAGCGACTTTTTTCTTTTTAAGCCAGAGGATACATACCGCATTGGCGGAAGGCAGGGAGGCAGCCTGTTTGCGGGACAGAATCCCATATCCGGGGCGGTAGCCTCCTTTTATCTGAAAGATAAGCCCGGCGAGGATGATGAGATACGTCTTGAGTTTATTGATGAAAAAGGACGTATATCACGTTCATTCCACAGCAATACCTCAGGACTGGAGACTGGTCCGCATACAATACACAGCAAGCTTGATATTAAGCAGGGCATGAATTTTATCTCATGGGATCTGTCTTATCCCGGGGCATTGCGTGTACCCGGTATGATACTCTGGGGAGGAAACCTCAGCGGTCCCGATGCAGTACCCGGCACTTACAGGATGAGACTGTATGTCAACAGGGAGTCTGCAGAAGAGAAATTTGAGGTACTGGCCGATCCACGGTCGTCCACCTCTGTGGAGGATCTGCAGGAACAGTTTGACTTTATCATTGCCGTAAGGGATAAGCTGACAGAGACACACCAGGCCATACTTGACATCAGGAAGATGCGCCAGGATATAATTGATACGGAATCCAGGCTGAGCAAGGATGATCATAAGGATATACTGGAGATAACAGACGGCATAAAAAAAGAGCTGGATGCAATAGAGAAAGCCCTGTACCAGACAAAGAACAGGTCTAGACAGGATCCTCTTAACTATCCCATCAGGCTGGGCAATAAGCTGGCAGCGCTTAACGGTGTTGTTGCCACCGGCAGCTGGAAGCCCACAGACCAGTCTTACGAGGTCAGGGACATGCTTGTTTCGCGCATTGATGTGCAGCTGGGAAGACTGCAGGAGATAGTTGAGGATAAGATACCCGTACTGAACAGCATCCTGCATGAGAGGAATATTAAATATATACAGAAAGATTAGCAGGTTCAGCAGGCAGTAAATAGCGGCTGTTACTTGAGTAATCAAAAAAAAGAATTAATTTTGCAGCCTGAACGGTTAAGCAGCTTACAGCTGGTGCACAAAAAGTAAGGATAAGCAGTGGGTGAATATTAAAATGCCACGCTGTAACACTTCGCACCGGCTTAACGAGCAGGCATAAAACCGATCAGGACAGATAGCAGATGGTTCAGTAGCTCAGCTGGATAGAGCAACGGCCTTCTAAGCCGTAGGTCGCAGGTTCGAATCCTGCCTGAATCACAAAGAAAAAGCCCTGTGCGACAGCACGGGGTTTTGTTTTTCACGCCCGTCAAAAGCTTGCTTTTGTAAGGGCCGGGGAAAATAAAAGCCTGAGCAATGCGAAAGCATTGCAGGGCTTTTTCTTTGTAGAGCCTCCCCCCTACGGATCAAGCCGAGCGTCAGCGAGGCTTAATCCTGTATAAGGAAAGAAGCCGGGCGTCAGCGAGGCTTAATCCTGTATAAGGAAAGAAGCCGGGCGTCAGCGAGGCTTAATCCTGTATAAGGAAAGAAGCCGGGCGTCAGCGAGGCTTAATC
>JAWLFR010000009.1:0-5097 GCA_041685495.1 Bacteroidales bacterium | reverse complement strand
CTGCGATACTACCATAGTCCGCAAGGTGCAATGAGTATTAACCAGGCAATATGTCAGGAAATCACTTTTGTAAAGGTTATGAATTGATAAATTATTCCGAAATTGGTGAGCTGTTAAAGTAAATGAAGAACGAACCACCAATAAAATGTTTTTTAATAATATGCAAACGATCTGAGTAATATGAAAGAGATTCAACAGATACGCCAGGACTTTGAATTACCTTCCTGCATTGAGAATTGGGGCTGGAGATATCATCATATAGGAATTCCAACCGACCGAAAAATGCCGGGTGAAAAATACCTGCCAAAATTAAAGTTCTTTGTTTCAGGATTCAGCACCAGCCCTTTCGGGATTGAATGGATGAGATTTGAAAAAGACAGCCCGGTTAATAAACTAATACAAACAATTCCCCATATTGCATTTGAAGTTGATGATCTGGATTCCGAATTAAAAAAACGTGATTTTAAAATAATTACGGAACCGGATCCACCTTCTGAGGGAGTGAGAGTTGCTATGATTGAGCATAACGGAGCCCCTGTTGAATTAATTGAATTTGAGAAAAGAACAAATAATTCCAGCGGCTGATAATTAACAGGCAGTCGCAAAACCCATAAAACCGGAATTAGCCGGGCAGCGAAGAGAGCCATCAAAATGATATGCCACATCATGGATATGGCGGATAAGACCTGCTATATCATATTCATCATTTTTTACTATTATATTTCCTTAATATTAATTATTCCCGGAAGTTTTGCTAATTTTAGTACCATTCAGTTCTAGCTGTCAGGATCAAAAAACCTGGTTTTAAAGGAGAGTATTTATTAGTTGAAAGAAGAACCATAAAAGCAAACAGAACATGCACTTACCTTTACTGCAGGATTTTTTAATTATTCTGGGTTTTTCCGCAGTGGTTGTTTTTGTACTGCGTAGACTGAAATTACCTTCAATCCTGGGGTTTTTGCTTACGGGTATTTTGATTGGACCACACGCGCTGGGCCTTGTACATGAATCCGGGCAGATTGAAGTTATCTCTGAAATTGGCGTTATCTTACTGCTTTTCGTAATTGGAATGGAATTATCCATTAAGCACCTGATATCTATTAGAAATACTGTTATTATCGGAGGTGCCTTACAGGTTGGACTGACGATCATCGTATCAGGACTGGTTTATTACTTCCTCGGAAACCCATGGAACGAAGCTTTGTTTATAGGTTTTTTGTTTTCCCTTTCAAGTACGGCTATTGTTCTTAAGGTTCTGCAGGACAGAAATGAAATATCTGCGCCTCACGGACGGAATGCCCTTGCCATTCTTATTTTTCAGGATATTATAGTAGTGCCAATGATGCTGTTCACACCTATTATTGCCGGGCACTCGGGAGATCTTACTAACAGCGTACTGCTGCTGTTGCTTAAAACGGCGATTGTAGTAATCATCACGATAGTGAGTGCAAGATATTTAGTGCCAAAGTTAATGCATATTATTGCCAGGACCGGTAGCAAGGAGTTATTTTTAATCACGACCATTACCATTTGTTTTGCTGTGACTTTTCTGACCTCGCAGGCGGGACTATCTCTGGCATTAGGTGCCTTCCTTGCCGGGCTGATAATATCAGAATCGGAATACAGCCATCAGGCTACGAGCATCATACTTCCTTTCCGGGAATTGTTCACCAGTTTCTTTTTCATATCTGTAGGGATGCTATTGAACCTTCAGTTTTTTGGTGAGCATTTAGGCCCTATAATGCTACTTGTGCTAGCTGTATTTTTAATAAAATCTATGATTGCTTCATTTGCGGTAGCAGTCTTAAAATATCCTCCACGAACATTTTTACTTACGGGACTTGCCCTTTTCCAGGTTGGCGAATTTGCTTTTATCCTCTCAAAAGTCGGTATCGAATACGGTCTGCTCAGCACAGAAGCTAATCAGTATTTTTTGGCTGTATCTATAGTGTCCATGCTACTCACCCCATTTATCATTATTTTTTCTGAAAATATTGCCTTCGGAATGATGCAATTAAAACCTTTAAAGGCAATTGATAAAATGATGACGGCATCAAAAGATAAATCAAGCCCGGCGGTTGAAGAAGAACTGAATAACCATCTGGTAATAATCGGTTATGGCATCAATGGCAGAAACCTCAGCAAAGCGGCAGAGTTCAGTAAAATCCCTTACTTTGTCATTGAGCTCAATGCAGACGTAGTCAGAGAAGAACGTAAAAAAGGTGTTCCAATAATATTCGGAGATGCGAGCCAGGGTCATATTCTGGAGTTAGCAAGGCTTGAACATGCAAGGGTTGCTGTTATTGCCATTTCTGACCCTGTGGCAACAAAAGTTATAACTAAATATATACGTGCAATCAGCCTGTCCATACATCTGGTAGTCAGAACGAGATATGTCAAGGAAATTTCCGAACTCATAGCGCTCGGTGCTGATGATGTGATACCCGAAGAATTTGAGACTTCAATCGAAATATTTTCAAGGACGCTCCATAGCTTCCTCGTTCCTGAGGACGATATTGAGTATTTTATTGAAATGACACGCTCAGATAATTACAGTCTTTTTCAAAGCAAAAAGAGTATTCCGAGAACTTTCAGACCAACAAATTTCCCGGACTTCAATATCTCCTGTTTAAAAATAAAAACTGATCATGGCAGAATCGTTGGAAAATCCCTTAAAGAGATTGATTTACGAAATACATATGGCATAAATGTATTGGGTATTTCAAGAAGAGACAGGATGATCATCAATATAAACCCGGATGAAAAGATAATAAAAGATGATATCCTTTATGTGATGGGTAAAAAATCAAGTATTGATAAATTCAGAAAATCCGTTGACTGAAAAGGTCCGGGACACAACCAGGTAGGTGGTTGACTTATAATCGACATTCCCTTACCCTTAACTTAATACATTAAACGATAAACAATGATTAAGTGTATTTATTACGCATAAATTTCTTATTTTCGTTTTCAATAAGTATGTATCACTTCACTTAAGGTAAAATTCAGGATAATGAAGAAGAAGAATTTCAGTAAGACCGCTTTATATAAGTTAACAGGGGTCATCATTTTTACCATGATGGGTTTGACCCTTACCCTCAATGCACAGCAAAAAGCCAGGCTGGTAATAAATGCAGACCAGGGTGAACACCAGATCAGCCGACATATATACGGTCATTTCTCCGAGCACCTGGGACGTTGCATATATGGAGGGTACTGGGTCGGAGAAGAATCTGAGATCCCCAATATAAGAGGCATACGCACCGATGTTGTGGATGCCCTCAGGAAGACGGCCATCCCCAACCTCAGATGGCCCGGCGGCTGCTTTGCCGATGAATATCACTGGACAGACGGTATTGGTCCGCGCGAAGAGCGTCCAACCATGATAAACACCCACTGGGGCGGTGTTACCGAAGACAACAGTTTCGGCACTCATGAATTCCTGGAGCTCTGCGAGCAGCTGGGTACCGAACCTGTTATTGTAGGTAATGTAGGCAGCGGAACACCTGATGAATTGTCAAAATGGGTTGAGTATGTCAATTTCGACGGTGTAAGTCCCATGGCAGATATGCGCCGTGAGAACGGTCAGGACAAACCCTGGAAAGTGGTATACTGGGGCATTGGCAATGAGAACTGGGGCTGTGGCGGCAATATGACACCTGAGTACTATTCTGACCTGTACAGGCGCTTTGCAACCTATGCAAGAAATTATGGTGATGTGCGCCTCCGCAAGATTGCCGGCGGAGCCAATGCCTCGGATTATAACTGGACCGAGACATTAATGAAGAACATACCACACTGGATGATGTGGGGCTTATCACTCCATCACTATACAACGAGATGGGAAAGTAAAGGTCCGGCTACAGGCTTTTCCGAAAGCAGATACTTTGACGTGCTTGACCGCTGTCTAAGGATAGAAGATGTTATTGACCGCCATATATCAATTATGGACAGGTATGATCCACAGAAAAGGGTTGCCATGGTGGTTGATGAATGGGGCACCTGGTATGATGTTGAGCAGGGTACCAATCCGGGTTTTCTCTTCCAGCAAAACACCATGCGCGATGCTTTTGTGGCCGGCTTATCCCTTAACTATTTTAATGAAAAATGCGACAGGATAAGAATGGCAAATATTGCCCAGACAGTTAATGTCTTACAGGCACTTGTCCTGACTGATGATGAAAAGATGCTTCTTACACCAACATACCATATTTTCGAGATGTACAGTGTACATCATGATGCCACACTGCTGCCATCAGAGCTCAGTGCAGGTGATTACGAGTTTGAAGGGAGGAAAATCCCGGCACTCAGCGCCTCGGCCTCAAAAAATGACAGAGGTATTATCAATATATCCATAGTGAATATTCATCCGGAAGAAGCATCAGAGATGGAAATTGATCTGCGCGGACAGGATATTTCAGGAGTGAGTGGCAGAATTCTGACCTCCGCTGATGTTGGCGATCATAATACCTTCGATCAGCCTGATAAAGTTAAACCGGAGGTGTTCAGAGACGCAAACCTGGATGGTAATATTCTCACGGCTATTGTTCCTGCCGGATCGGTTGTTGTCCTGGAGGTAAAATGATTATGAAATACTCATCCTGGAACCGGAAAAGTTAATTATCCTCCATCTCAGATATCTGCTTTAATCTGTCTTCATCTTCTTTAAGACGGTTATTCAACTTATTATATAGAACAATTGATATAAGGCAAATAATGATAATAAATACTACACTGAAATATATAAAAATCAGGAAGGTCTTTACATCGGTATATATATTGATTTCGAAAACCAGCTTAATATATACCGGCATTAATGTTAATATCCAGAATGCTACAAATCCCATATCAAATATGGAATAACGTTTAGTGTGAATTCTGTAATTAATAATTGCTTTCTGAAGCTCAATTGTGTTTAACAAACTAAAATCAGGTTTTTTAAGTGAAACGTGCTGGATGAATGAAATCAGCATTGCTATTGCACCAAAAAAGGCAGGTATGCTGAATTCATATTCATTTATTACTGTAATCGTAAAGATTATTGATATTAACATATAGGCAAGAGAAAGATAGCGCCCAAGTAAGGATATATTTAAA
>JAWLFR010000082.1:0-9988 GCA_041685495.1 Bacteroidales bacterium | reverse complement strand
TGCAGTCCGGGGTACCATATTGCCGACATGCTGATATTGACGAGCGGACTGACGGGATAACTAACACTACCAAAAAGTGAAAGCTCTGAAAAAGCCAGGTCCTTAACTGATATATCTGTTGAATAGAATGCATCCAGACTGCTGAATTCAAGCGGAGCATTGCAGTACATGGCCTGTAACTGCAGCATACCCTTGCCTGAAAAGGAACGGTCAAAACCTATAGTAAACAATCCGGTGCCTGTTGTATCCCGGAAATTATCCAGCGGCTGAAACCAGCTCATCTCACCCCTGAATGATGTGCTTCCGAGTGAGCCTGACCAGCCGGTGCCAAAAACAATATCCTTACTGTCAACCGATCCGGCCAGCACCTGTATATCATATCCCCATTTGTTAAACCTGTACATAGCAGCCATGGTAAGGTCCTTATCACTGTCCATGGCTGCTGCCAGCTCTATGGCAGAGGAAAAGTCAGGGAATACCTGCAGTCTCAGGGCATCAGATCCCGGTCTCTCGGGGTAGTCAACATCGAAATATGAATAGGCATTGAAAATATCATTGGGATTCCATACAAAGGTCTGTCCCCAGTTAATCCTCTGCCGTCCGGCCCTGAACTCCATATTGCCCATGCTTATATCCACCCATGCACGGTCGAGGGAACTATTGAGTATAAAGGAATTCTCATTAAAAACATTTGTTGTCAAATCGATAAGTCCGCGGTCCCCTGCCAGTCTGCCGGCATAGGCCGGGTCTATCCTTATCATGTCGCCTGTAAAA
The DNA here is from genome assembly GCA_041685495.1 of Bacteroidales bacterium. Taxonomy (GTDB): domain Bacteria; phylum Bacteroidota; class Bacteroidia; order Bacteroidales; family VadinHA17; genus UBA9300. Next base: position 9,214 of record JAWLFR010000082.1, on the reverse strand, counting down.
AAACGGTTCCTCATCTCAAGGCCAAAGCTAATTTTTTGCCCTGCGTAAAGCCTTAAGTTCAGCCTGTTATGTATAAGATTTTCATTTATCCATTCCCCCTCCACATCTTCAAAGATAACGCTCTGCATATTACTTACATAACCGCCCAGACTTGCCCTGAACAGCTTGTCCTGTCCATGCACCCCGGCCATACCGCATAAGAAGAATATAACTACTAAACCTTTAAACCTCATATCATTCACTTTTGATGTTCCTCATCCCGGTCGCGGCTTTAAGCCTTATCACTGTTCTCATCCCGGTCGCTGCCTTCATCCGGATCCCTGGTTTCATCTGACACCACCTTTCCGTCTTCTATAGTTATCACCCTCCGGGCTTTCTTTACCACCCTGGCATCATGGGTTGAAAAGATAAATGTAATGTTCTCTTCCCTGTTTAGTTTCAGCATTATATCAAGCAATGTTTCCGTTGATTTAGAGTCGAGGTTAGCAGTGGGCTCATCGGCAAGCACAAAGCGGGGTTTCGATGCCAGGGCGCGGGCCACCGTCACCCTCTGCTGCTGTCCGCCCGAAAGCTGCGAAGGCCGGCTGTCGGCCCGCTCCTCAAGACCAACGGCTTGTAACAGTTCCATTGTTCTCTCATCCCTTTTCTTTTTGGGCCACTTCTGCAGGTTCATAATAAATTCCACATTTTCCTTTGCCGTGAGCACGGGTATCAGGTTATATGACTGGAAGACAAAACCAATATTCCTCATCCTGAAATCAATTATTTTCGATGATTTCAGGTTTGACAGGTCAGTGTCATTAACCAGTATTTTACCTTCACTGGGCATGTCCAGTCCGCCTATCATATTCAGCAGCGTTGTTTTTCCCGAGCCGGAGGGTCCTACTATTGCCGCAAACTCACCTTCCTCAAAATCGAGGCTTACACCGTTTACCGCATGTACTTCTATGTGCGTGCTGTTATAAACCTTATGCACATTATTTAATTCCAGTACTTTCATTTGTTCAAAATTTTTAGTTTACTCGGTTCATGGTCGTTTCATCTTAGCTTTATTTTTAATTTCTTATTCTGTTCTGAGCGCATCAGCAGGGTTAAGTTTCAATGCTTTAATTGCCGGGTACACCGACGATAATATTCCTGTAATTATTATCAGCACCGTAACAATAAGGAAAAATTCCAGTCCTATCTCAGGATAAATATGTGATGAGAAGCCCATGGCTTCAAACCCTTCCTGCACAGACCCGAAATTAATGCCCTTCCTTGAAGTAATAGTTGTCACTATCCAGCTTACGATCATGCCGGCCACTCCTCCTGTCAGCGAAAGGAACACAGACTCTGTCATAATCATCCTGAATACCTTCTTCTTATTCATGCCTATGGCGGTGAGCATCCCCAGCTCTTTTGTACGTTCAAGGACCACCATCAGCATGGTATTAACTATGCCGAAGGCAAGTGCGGCCAGTATAAGAGCCATAAACAAGCCGTACATAGCTTCTGCCATTTCAGATGTCATAGCCATGTCAGGCTGTATCTCCTTCCAGCTCATCACTTCAAGACCGGGAAACATATTTCTCAGTTTCTCCGATATCATTTCAGTATCATCAATATCATACAGCCGTATTATTATTTTATGTGCTGCATCAGGCGGAAAGTCTATAAGGTCTCTCAGAGCGTTTTCCTGAATAAACACGCGTTGCGACTCAAACATGCTGTTGGGAATATCATATATGCCGCCAACCCTGTATACGCCACCGGTCTGATGGTTATCCATGTCGACGAAGGTCAGTATAAATCGCGCTCTGTCCCTTATTTTTTCTGCTGCTTCACGAATGGCTGTACCATATTCCTCCTCCTGCTCTTTATTCAGCGCCGTCCTCATCTTCTTTTGAAAATGCTTTTCATTATTAAACCTTGTCCCGGAAAATTCGTCTATTGCCTGCAGTATATCTTCCGGTAATTCTGATTCTTCCAGTTCTTCAATAACCTTTTCATTAATCTCGTACCTTATAATATTAAGCTGCTTTGCCAGGTCAAAGCCAATGTAGGCAAGACCGGAGTTATCATCCTGCTCAAAATAACTGCCCGTACCAGGCACCAGTTCTTCATGCAGTTTAAAAACATCCCTTTCCTGCTCCGGTATTATCCCTGTAATTTTAACACCTGTACTCTTCCTGGCGGTATTTGCCATTCCCACAACAAACAACCTGTTGCATACAGCCTCCACTTCCTCAAGGCCGGAAATGCGCTCTCTTATATTTTCCACACTGTCAATATAGGAGCCAGGGTCATTATTTATCCTGAAGCCTTTGGCTGTTATCTGTATATGAGAAATCTCATTATCAATGGCCGAGTCTATCCTTTGATCAATGGCGCCGTTCATAACGGCTACAGCAAAGACACCGGCAAAGATACCTATGGTAACTGCAGTAATAACAACAAGGCTCCTGGTCCTGTTCCTCCATACATTCTTCCAGGCAGTTTTTGTAATCATCTTAAATTCCTTTTATGCTCTCAGAGCGTTTACTTCTTTCATCTTCCATATATTTATTACAGGATATATCACTGCAAGAAGTACGATAAGCGATACTACCAGCGACTGTGAGATGAAATAATTATCTATCCACTTAAAAGCCATTACCGGTTCAAAACCATAATCCTCAAAGATCTTTGCCAGTCTGGCCGAAAAATGTATGGGATTATGGTAGCCGTAAATTATCACCGGCACCGATACTGCGACACCCGACAATATACCAAGCAGGCCTATATACAGCATCTCGTAAACCATTACGGCTGCCAGCTTTGTCTTCTGCATCCCTATAGCCACCAGTACACCAAACTCCCTTCTTCTCTCAGCGGTCATCATCAATACAGTGCCAAAAACACCGAAGGCGATAACAAGGTAAAGTATGCCTATCATTATCAGTCCGCTTTTATTGTCCGCCTCCAGCTGCTGTACAAGTGTGCTGTTCATCTCTTTCCATCCCAGTATACGGTAAGGATCATCAAGCTTTTCATCCAGTCGCAACATTGTGTTCTCTATGGCCTTATCATCATTATCCCTAAGGTGTATTACCATTGAGGTCAGTTTGCCCGAGGCATAATATAACTCCTGGCAAACATCAACAGGCAGGTAGACCAGCTTATTATCCAGCTCGGGATTTGGCATGTTTACAATACCGGCAATGGAATACTTCCCCGCAGCAGAATGTCCGTGATAGGCCTGTCCGACAAGTATTATGGTATCTCCCTTTTCAAGTCCCAGGTACCTCGATAACCTGTCGCCAACAAGGGCCGCATTGTCACCCATACTGAAATAAGAATTATCCACAGCTGCATATTTCCTGAACAGGGGCATCAGCGCATCTTCATCATCATCCTTTATATCAAGGTCAAGTTGCAGCCGGCCATCACCCGAATAAGAGTTCCCCTCAAAAAGATCAAGGTTTTTCTTCAGGTAATCCGGGATATCTTCTGATTTGATCTCTTTTACCGCTTCGCTGGTAAGCCTGTATTTAACAAGCCGGTCCTTCACTCCGGACAATAAAAGCTCCCTTTGAGGATCAATGCCCATCACCATAACGCCTTTTGACTGCGTACCGCTGGAAGCCAGGGCGAATGATTCAAAACGCGGAATAAGGTCACTGACATTTTCATCCTCTTTTATTAGCTTCCTCAGCCGGGCGGTTTCTTCAAATACATTGTCCACTGTCTTATTCTCCCAGTAATCCTTATCCTGCACCTGTATATAACCAGAATACGATTCTATAATGCTCTTGTACATATAATCATAGGTGCCTAGCTGCATAGACCTCATTATCAAGGCAAAGAATACTGCGAAGAATACTGAGGCAACGGTTATCAGAGTCCTTCGCCTGTTTCTCCAAAGGTTTCTCCAGGCTATCCTGTAATTCTTCATATGTTTAATATTTTTTATTTATCAGCCTGTCCGCTCTCTGAAGATTCTGCTGCGAGAAAAAACCATCTTCAACGGTGATATTAAACTTTATCTCCTTTATTTCAACAATGGTTTTATATCCCTCCTCATCTTCCGGTATTATCTCCATCACAGTAGGTATAAGACGTCCATCCATTGTCTTTATTTCCTTTCCAAGCTCCGTCCTTACCAGGTATCCCTCCTCATCATAAAGCTCGGCTTTCAGAAACAGATAATCCTCTTTGCTTATCCACCTTAACTGGTGGCCCCATATCACCGTCGCGCCCTCTTTTGCCGTCAGCCTGATCTTATAGCACAGTCTGCCCTCAATCTCTTCCTCAGCTATTATCTCATGTTTATAGTCCTCAACAACCGACGATTCTCTGAGAATATCGTCATTTGTATAGTCAGAACCCATCCAACCCTGCGACATCATGGCGGGCGGGAGTTTTATCATCCTGCTGATATCCGGGTTCCAGCTCCACATCTCTGAGGCTCTTTTAAGGTAAGCCTGTCCCCTGTCGCGGGCAGGAGAGGTGATAACGGTAAGTGCATAATCAGTCCCGAGCGTCCAGCCTTTAAATTCAAGAGTCCGCTCCCATTCAGGGCGTATAATGGTCATTGACATTACCGAATAGCTAGATTTCTCACCGTTTATCTTTTCATTGGCCCTCTCCACTATATCCTTTGCATCCTGGGCATGGAGAGTCTGGATGGTAAAAGCCATCACGACGAGTATAAACAATTTAATTTTTATCCGTTCCGGATGTTTTGCGTGGTCTGAATTCATTTCTTTCATCTCTAGCTGTTTAGAATTTCTTGCATAACTTCTTCAGGCCTGTCCTCCACAAGGGCTATTACGGGTGACTGCACAAACAAGGAAAAATAAAGCCTCCAGTATAGCAGGTCCTCCTCCAGCAGGGCGAAAACAGGTAAGTCAAATATAACCATCCGGTATTCAATTGACAAGTTTTTTTTTACCTGAAAAGCATTGTCACAACTCACTTTAAGCATACTGCATGAGCAATTTACAGGAGTATTTACAGGCAAATACCCACATGAAGAGATGATTGTACAATAATTATCCGCTATTAATGTTTTATTTTTGAAAGATTTTTTATCTTTAACAGGTTATATACAAACATTTTCAGCAATGGCTAAGCTCAAACTGACCCTTGGATTAATCCCCTCAACATCAAAGATAGAGCAGGAAGAAAATGCCCTTATCGAAGAATTTGAAAAACTCAAAAAATTCTCTGAGTCCGATGAACTGAAACGCTTCAATGAACTGGATGAGCGTATTAACTCAACGGATTTCCAAACAAAGAAGAAACACATAGAAGGTCTCAGCTTTAAGGATTCAGAAGAATATAATAAGCAGGAAGAATTCAAAAAGCTGAATAAGAGCAAGGATCTGGCAATGTATTTTAAGACCCGCGACAGTGTGGACCTGAAGAAATACAGGGAGCTGGAAGGCTCGGATAAGATAAAGCGTTTCGAAGAGCTGGAAAAAACAGTTAACTCTTCCGAGTTCAGGAATAAGCAGAAGATGAAGCCTATAACCTTCAAATCAACCGAAGAGTATAACAAGCAGAAAGAATATAAAAAGCTCAGGTCCGATTCAAATGTTAAGGCTTATAATAAGCTTATGAAGAAGGGAAAGAAAGAGGAAGCGCAGAAGCTGACGGAGCTTGCAAGCATAAACAGGTATATTGCCCTTGGCGAATTCATCAACTCGGATGCATTTCTTCAGAAGAAGAACATGAAGCCGGTCACTTTTAAAGACACAGAGGAATATAAGCTGCTGCAGGAATACAAGAAACTGAAGAACGACCCGGATATTAAGTTCTTTTATAAGTTTAAAAACTCCAGGGAGCTGACAAATTTCGAAAAGCTCAACGGCTCGCAGAAAGTATCAAGGCATGAAGAACTAAAACAGTACCTGCAAACGGATGAATTTAAGGAAAGGAAAGAATATCTCCTTGATAAAAAGCGTTTCGAGAAATCCGATCTTTACCAGATGGAGCAGGAATATGAAAAGCTCAAAAAAAGTGATGATATAAGCTGGTATTTCAAGGTTAAGGATTCCGATAAATTTGATTTCATCAGAAACAGGGAATTAACATTCAGCGATGAGTTCGATGAAAACAGTCTGGACACAAAAAAATGGCTTACAAGTCATTACTGGGGTGACAGGCTGCTGAACGACAGGTATTCACTTGAAAATGACCTTCACTGTTATACAGAATCGGGTAATTTTGATATAGGCAGCAGCATACTCAGGATAAGCACGCGGCCTGAAAGGAAAGAAGGTAAAGTATGGAACCCTGAAATGGGTGGCTTCAGGAAAAAAGAATTTGATTTTACCAGCGGCATAATCAATACAGGAAAGAGCTTTCGCCAGAAATACGGCATCTTTAAAGCCAAGGTTAAGCTGAACACAGCTTCAGGTCCGAGACATGCCTTTTACCTGCTTGCCGACAAGGTAACACCCCATATCGATGTGTGCCGCAGCGATAAAGGCAAGGTATGGATGGATTTGTTTGCCAACGGTAAAAAATCAGCCAAAACATCCATCGGGTCAAAATACGGCAAGGGTTTCTATATCTACACCCTGGAATGGACTGCCGGCAAAATAGTATGGAAGATCAATGATTATGAGGTCTTCAGCCAGACTTCAGATATACCTGGCGAAGCCATGTATATCAACTTTTCGGGTGGACTCGACAGGCCCATTACAGGTACCAGTTCCATGGAGATTGACTGGGTAAGGGTTTACCGTCATGTTAACTGATCCTGAATAAAACTTATTAACTAATTAATGACTATAGCGGTACTCCCGGAAGGGAGAACCGCCTGAAATCAAACAGCTATGATCAGCCAAACAGTAAGCTTCAAACATTCAGGTATGATATGCCCACTTAAAATAATACTACTATGATCAACAGATTTTTTTCAATCATTTTCATCCTGCTCCTACTCAGCATGAATGTTTTCTCACAGAGCGGCAGACCGCTGACAAGGCAGGACACGCTGCGCGGATCAATAACACCCGAAAGGGAATGGTGGGATCTTACCTTCTATCATCTCGATATAAGTACCAGTCCGGCCGACTCCTCACTCTCCGGACATGTAGTCATCCGCTACGAGGTTATCCATCCCCATAATCTTATGCAGGTAGACCTGCAGCCACCCCTGAGGATCACAAAGATAAGCCAGGCCGGCAGAGATCTTGAATTTACACAGGATGGCAATGCCTGGTTTGTCAGGCTGGAGAAACAACAGCTGCCGGGTGAATCCAACGAGATAAAGGTGCATTATGAAGGAAAGCCCAAGGTAAGCCACCGTCCGCCCTGGGATGATGGGATTACATGGGACTACGACAAAAACGGCAAACCATTCTATGCATCAGCATGCCAGGGAGGAGGAGCAAGTATATGGTGGCCCTGCAAGGACCATATGTATGACGAACCGGACAGTATGAGCTTCAGTGTCACAACCCCCGGCAAGCTTATGAACGTATCCAACGGCAGGTATAAAGGGGTTACGGAAAATGCTGACGGCACAAAGACCTGGCACTGGTATGTGTCAAACCCCATAAATAATTACGGAGTCAATATCAATGTAGGCGATTATGTTCATTTCGGCGAAACATATAAAGGAGAGCTGGGCAATCTTGATTGCGACTATTATGTTCTGAGCTATAATCTTGATAAGGCAAAAGAGCATTTTAAGCAGGTCCCGATGATGCTCGAAGCCTTCGAGCACTGGTTCGGTCCCTACCCCTTTTATGAGGACGGATATAAACTTGTTGAAGCACCCTACCTGGGAATGGAACACCAGAGCTCGGTAACATATGGCAACAGGTATATGAACGGATACCTCGGAAGGGATATAAGCGGTACCGGATGGGGTGAAAAATTTGATTTTATCATCATCCATGAATCAGGTCATGAATGGTTTGCGAATAATATTACCTACAGGGATATAGCAGATATGTGGATACATGAAAGTTTTATAGCCTATTCGGAAGGTCTGTACGTGGAATACTGGTACGGAAAGGAAGCAGGTTTTGAATACCTCAGGGGCGTGCGCTCAAATATTAATAACGATCGCAACATAATAGGCACCTATAACGTCAACCGTTCCGGGTCGGGAGATATGTACCAGAAGGGGGCCACCATGCTGCATATGATAAGACAGGTAGTGGATGATGATGAAAAATGGAGGGATATATTGCGCGGACTCAACGAAACCTTCTGGCACCAGACAGTGACAACTGAACAGATAGAGGGATATATGGAAGAGCATACGGATTTCTCCCTGGCACCAGTCTTTGACCAGTTCCTGCGCAATACCGATATCCCCGTTTTTGAATACAGGTTTATTGACGGAGGTCTGAGATACAGGTGGGGAAACACAGTAAACGGGTTTGATATGCCTTTGAAAATATACCTGGACGGAGAAGAAAGATGGCTTGAATTCAGGGACAGGGGATGGTCATTTATTGAAGACATTGAGCCCTGCGAGCTGAGGGTTGACAAAGACTTCTATGTGGCAGTACTCAATATAATGGGTGAAGAATAATATAATCGGCATAAAGCACAGATGCGGCTGGTGCGGCAATGACCGGCTGTATATTGATTACCACGATAAAGAATGGGGTGTTCCTGTATATGATGATCGCATATTGTTTGAGTTCCTTGCCCTGGAATCTTTCCAGGCCGGCCTGAGCTGGCTTACTATACTTAAGAAAAGGGAGAATTTCAGGGCGGCTTTAGATGATTTCGATTACAGGCTGATCGCCGGCTATGATGAAAAGAAGGTGAACGAGCTGCTGGCCAACAGCGGTATTATCCGCAACCGGCTTAAAATACTTGCTATAATAAATAATGCCCGGGCTTTTATTGAAGTACAAAAACAATATGGCTCCTTCAGTAATTATATATGGGCCTTTACCGGGGGCAAACCCATAATCAACCATTTACAGACATCCGGCGAACTTCCCTCAAAAACCCCACTGTCAGATAAAATAAGCAGGGATTTAAAGAAGAAGGGATTTAAATTCACCGGATCAACCATTGTTTATGCCCATATGCAGGCAACAGGTATGGTAAACGATCATCTTGTTTCCTGTTTCAGACACAAAGAGCTAAGCTGACTTTAGCAGACTTTTCGACTCTATCCTTTTATTTTTCGACTTAAAATCATATATTTATAACTTAAGTCAGGTCAATACGTGAAATCAGGCAATACAGTAAAATACAGCTTTTTTATTCC
>JAWLFR010000081.1:0-10002 GCA_041685495.1 Bacteroidales bacterium | reverse complement strand
AAGAAAAAGACAAAGATATAGTTGATGGCAATGGTTACCATTGACATCAGGAAAACGAGGTTCCAGTCTATCTTATAAAGGAAACCGGCAATAAAGGGACCGATAAAGCCGCCGATATTGATCATGACATAGAAAACTCCAAATCCCACCGAGGCTGTTTCGTCGGTTGTTGTCTTGGCTATCATACCTGAAATGATGGGTTTGAAAAGGGCTCCTGCTATGGCAAGGAATATATAGGCAGCAAAGACCAGGCCGTATGATTCAAAGGCGCCAACCATAAAGAAGCCTGCAATATATGTTGTATATGACAGTATCAGCACCTTCTTGTATCCTATCCTGTCGGAGATGGCGCCCGTGATGATAGGCAGAAAGTACAGCAGCATTGATCCGGTACCAATAATGGCACCTTTCTGCACCTGGCTGAATCCCAGGGCTCCTGTATCCTTTGAAAGGGTGAGATACAGTGCAAAAGCATTATAGAATCCGTACCATGCCCACCTCTCAAACAGTTCCATAAAGTTGGACACCCAGAAAACACGCGGGAATTTTTTCAATACCTCGGTCAGCTTACTCATATGATTATTGTTTTAAAAAGAAGCTGTAAATATATAATTTTTTGTAATAAATAACCCTGCCCTATGACATCTCTGTATTTGCTGCAGGATAAAAGCTCCCTTAACTTTTTGTACAGGCAATTTGCCACGGGCAATATCTGCAATATAATGTGGATGGATAAGTGCTTTACTTTGCCCGGTAAACAGCTGAAGGTATTAAGTTACATGTTTAATTAGGAGATAATTAATTGATTGCTAGGTTCTGATTTTTTATTTACATTTGGTATGCAATACATAGAAAATGAATTATACAGAAGAATAAATTGTATACTACATGTCTGGGAAGCATTGACAGAGAATAAATAAACCCCACCGGAGGCAGGGTTTTAGGATAAAAATCCTTCGGCATATAGCCTTATTGTGATAAGATTGAAAAATGAAATGATATAGAACGCATGGCAACAAATCCCTGGTAAACTCAGAGTTGTGGTTTGATTGAAAAATGAAATGATATATTTTTATTTATGCATGAACATCAAAACATAGAATTGAAAGAAAGGTGGCGAGATGAATATCTCAAATGGATTTGCGGTTTTGCAAATGCACAAGGGGGGAAGATCTACATTGGTAAAAACGACAAGGGTGAAGTTGTGGGTGTTGAGAATCCAAAAAGATTATTGGACGATCTGCCGAATAAGATTGTGACCAATTTGGGGATAATTTGTGACATTAACTTATTGGAGGAAAATGACAAGCAAATCATTGAAATAATTATTGAACCCTATCCTAATCCTGTTAACTATAAAGGACAATATCATTACCGAAGTGGGAGCACAAAACAAGAACTAAAAGGGGTTGCACTCGACAAGTTTTTATTACAACAATATGGAAAAACTTGGGACAGTGTTCCTGTTCCAAGAATATCTGTTGATGATTTAGATGAAAATGCCTTCAATATTTTCCGAAGAAAGGGTAAAAACAGTGGCAGGGTTGATGATGATGTATTAAATGACTCAATTTTTTCAGTATTAGAAAACCTTAATTTAATTGAAAATAATTTTATAACAAGAGCCGGGATATTACTTTTTCATCCAGAACCTGATAAGTTTTTCACAGGCTCATATGTAAAAATTGGATTCTTCTCAACTGATGACGATTTGCGGTTTCAAGACGAAATACACGGGAACATTTTTGAGCAAATTGAAAAAACACTTGATTTGTTAAAAGCAAAATACTTAAAAGCTGAAATTCGTTACGAAGGGGCAAGCAGGATTGAAGAGTTCACATTTCCTGCACCTGCGTTCCGAGAGGCAATATTGAATGCAGTAGCGCATAAAGACTATAGTAGTACAACACCTATTCAAATAAGTGTTTACGAAAGCAAAATGATAATCTGGAATGAGGGAGAGCTGCCTCAAGATTGGACGGTTGACAAATTGAAAGTTAAACACCCTTCGTTACCATATAATCCTAAAATATCAAACGCACTATTTCGTAGCGGATATATTGAAGCTTGGGGGCGTGGCACAATTAACATGATAAACGAATGTGTGAAAAGAAATTTACCATTGCCAAATTATTATGTGGATTATTCTGGATTTATTGTTGAATTTCGGAGGTTTACTGAGGAATATTTAAAATCACTGGGATTAAATGATTCATTTATTAAGATTATCCTTTTTGTTCAAGAAAGTGGAAAGATTACAAATACAGAAGTCCAAGAGCTTTGCAAAGTTTCAAAACGTACTGCATCAAATTATTTAATGGAACTAGAAAAAGATTATTTGAATAAAGTTGGTGAGACAGGAAGAGGTACTTATTACAATTTAAAGGGGCAATAAAGGGGCAAGGTGAAACAAGAAATAATTAATAATTCTCAGAATATCAGAACTGTAATAGAACAGTAAAGGGGAGGCAAAGGGGCAATAAAGGATATTGCCATCCCGACACTCCTGCACAGTGCGCCTCGAAGTAAGGGCGCCGTATAGTATTTTGACATGTTATCAATTTCCCAAAGATTATAAGGATGTATAAGACCAGGCGCACGAAAATGAAATAACCCGCCTGCTTAGTGCCGGAAACACCCTTATACCCCCATATCTTCATAAAAATAGGCTTTCTTGCTGTCGGCGTCATCCCAGGTGATGATCTTCTTATGGCGGTTGATCCAGTAATAGTTGATAAGTGCAAAGTCGCCCGCACACATGGTGGTATGCATAAACAGAGTCCATAGCAGGCTCCATGTCCATAGCGGTGAAGCTGTTATGATGATAAGGTATACCAGTGCAGCGCTGATAACAAGAAAGGGGGTTAGCGCTACCGTTATAAAAGTGGCGGCACCCACCGGGTAAAGGTGGGCGGTAACATAGAAATAATATTGCTGCCAGTCGGCCCCCACACGTATATTCCTGGCCCCGCTGAGATAATAAGGCACTATATGGAGCAATTCATGCGGAAGAACCAGCACCAGCGGGAGGATGACAATGCCTATTGAACTGTGCATAAGTATATTGATAAAGCGGTAATCGGAAGCCAGTTCAAAGCGGAAATCTGTCATCAGAATTATTATGGCAAGAAGAAATGACCATGCAAGGATAATGGGAAAGGTATGCTTTTTGATATACTTAAATACGAAAGGGACTATTTCATCATATGACAGTGTGAACAGATGCCTGTACCGTTTATTACCTGTTATATTGTCAACACTCTTGCTCATGTTGGTACAAAAGTATTTATACCTGCGCTTAATAACAATATATGTCTTAATTAATTAATTTTGTGACTGTGATGATGGGAAGGATACTGAATATATTATTATTGACTGTTGTCTCGGTGGCGCTTAACGCCCAGGATACGGTGAAAGTGGAGACAGACTCCCTGCCGGGACGCTTTTACCTGCTTGAGAACGTAACACGTGAGGGTGAAACAATGCCGGAAGTGGAGATTGATGAGGTTAATGTAGTGAGGAAAATGGGCCTGAAGGAACGTTTCCAGTGGTGGAAATACCGCAGGCTTGTGAGCAACGTTAAAAAGGTATATCCTTATTCACTGGTCGTAAGGGAGAGGCTGTCAGAGGTTAATGATACACTGATGAGTATTGAAGGCGACAGGGAGAGAAGGAAATACCTTCGTAATTATGAGAAGAATCTGTTCGGTGAATATGAGGATGATATAAAGCATATGTCCATTACCCAGGGTAAGATACTTATCAAGCTTATAGACAGGGAGACACAGAGAACCTCCTTTAAGCTTATCAAGGATTACAGGGGAGCGGTGTCAGCATTCTTCTGGCAGGGTATAGCCCGTATTTTCGGTTCTAACCTGAAAGAGGAATATGATCCTGAGGGTGAAGACTACCTTATCGAAAAGGTGATATACGAGATAGAGAACGGCAGGTTCTGAAAAACCTTCCTGCCGGAACTGCCTCTTCATTACCTGCCTTATGTTCTTTGGTCCCGTAGCTACACTTTGCCCCGGATCAGCCAATCATCGGATCAGCCAATCATCGGGTCAGCCAATCATCTTTTTTATGGCTTTAACCACATTATCAGCCCCTTCGGCTATTTCGGCTATGTCGGAGTCGAGCATATAGCAGGGGTTGGTGACTATCCTGTTCTTCTCATCTATAACGACCTCACCCGGACCCGTAACTTCATGTACCGCACCCAGCTTTTCTATATCCGCTGCAGTATCCTTGTTATTGCCTATGGTAAGGCGGGGATTGTCAAAAATACCGGCCAGCAGCACGGGTGAGATACACAGTGCGCCTATCGGTTTACCCGCCATATGTGTGGAACGTATGGCTCCCTCCACATACCTGTCAATAGAATAATCAGTGCCGTCAATGGCATAGGTACAGAGGTTTTTTGCCACACCAAAGCCGCCCGGAAGGATGAGTGCATCATAAGCCTCATGGCTGTATTTCTTAAGAGCTTTGATGTCTCCCCTGGCTATGCGGGCCGATTCAATAAGTACATTTCTCTTCTCATCCATCTCCTCGCCGGTAAGATGGTTGATAACATGATGCTGGTCAACATCAGGGGCAAAAATATCATAAGTGCCGCCATTCCTGACTATGGCCAGCATGGTCATTGTCGATTCATGTATCTCCGCACCGTCAAAGGCACCGCATCCTGATAGTATTATTGCGAATTTCATATAACTTTAGGTTTTAATTTTTGACATAAGAACAGAGATAAAAATAAAAAGATAATGACAGAGGTGCAAGGGTTTGTGCCTTAAAAAGAAGTAAAATGATAAAGAATAAACCGCGGCTGGATCCTGGCGATATAACTGAGTTTGTGAAAAAAAGATATGGCATGGCTGCCGGCTGCAGAGAGCTTGACGGTGAAAGGGACCAGAATTTCCTGCTTACGGCGGATGATGGTTCTGAATATGTGCTTAAGGTAATTAATCCCGGTGAGGATGATGCATTTATCAAAGCACGCAATGCGGTCCTTGATCACCTGGCCGGCAGGGTGCCCTTTTGTCCCGTAGTAATAAAGGGCAGTACAGGTCCGGGTATCACTGAGATTGAAGTTGCCGGCAAGGGGAGTTACAGGGTGTTGATGCTGAATTATATAAAGGGAAAGCCGCTTGGCTCTGTTAAGTATCAGTCGCCACAACTCCTGGCTGACCTGGGCAGTAAGCTGGGGATGATGGATAAGGCGCTTGCCGGCTTTTATGATGATGCTTTCAGGCGTGAGTTTAAATGGGACCTTGCCCTGTATGAAGAGGTGGTAAACGAATATTATGACCTGGTCAGTGATGACAGGTTCAGGTCTTTTATTGACAGGACAACAGGGGAGTACCACAGTATTGTGAAACCGGTGCTGCCCGGACTGCGCCGCAGCGTAATACACAATGATATCAATGATTTTAATGTCATTGTTGATACAGATAAAGGCCGCTACCAGGAAGACCCCCATGTAAAAGGTTTTATCGATTTCGGGGATATGGTTTACAGCTATACCGCTGCCAACCCGGCTGTTGCCATGGCTTATATAATGCCGGGTAAGGAGGAGCCGCTGCGGGCTGCCTCTCAGATGCTGAAAGCCTGGGATAAGTCGTTCAGGCTTGAGGATAAGGAGATAGGGCTGATCTTTATAATGGCTAAAATGCGACTGTGCCTGAGCATATGCATGGCTGCCAGCCAGCAGAAAGAGAGGCCCGGCGACAGTTACCTGGCAATAAGCCAGAAGCCCATAAGGGATATCATTCCTGATCTTGAAAAAATCCATCCCCTGTTTGCTGAAACGGTGTTCAGGAAGGCATGTGGCAGGGATGCTGCCCCTGCCATCCAAGCATTGACAGGGGCAATAGAAAAAGCCGGAAAAGAAGCATTCCCTGTGCTTGGTGAAAAGCCGGCCGTGGAAAACTGCCTGGTACTGGACCTGGGTGTGGGCAGTGATATGGTGGAGGGAGATGAAGAGATGAACTCGGCCGCTGAGCTGGGGTCAAGGATAGATTCCAGCTTAAGGAGCAGCGGCAAAAGCATAGGGATAGGCCGTTTTGCCGAAACGAGGGTCTTATATTCATCGCCTGTCTTCCAGGACAGGCAGTTTACTTACGGTCAGGACAGGACTGTACACCTTGGTATTGACCTGTTTGTCCCGGCCGGGACACAGTTGTATGCGCCGCTTGATGGTACGGTGCACCTGTTTGAGTATAATGCGGGTAAGCTGGATTACGGCCATATGATAATTCTGAAGCATGATACCGGGGAGGGTGAGTTTTACACCCTTTACGGTCACCTCGCCGCAGGCTCTTTTGAGGGACTGGAAGAGGGACTGCAGATACAAAAGGGTGAAGCCTTTGCCATGGCAGGCAGTCCGGATGAGAACGGTGGCTGGAGCCCGCATCTGCATTTCCAGATTATAACAGATATGATGGGCTACGGCAATGCTTTCCCCGGGGTATGTAAGCCATGGGAGAGTGAGGCCTGGCAGCAGCTGTCGCCCCACCCCAATATGTTGCTTAATATCCCGGAAGCCTGCTTCCCGGAAAAGGAGCTGAGCAGGGAGGAGACGTACCTGGAGCGCAGGAAATATTTTGCAGATAACCTTGGACTCAGTTATAAAAAGCCGCTGAAGATGGTCAGGGGATGGCAGCAGTTCCTTTTTGATGAAGAGGGACAGAAATATCTTGATGCATATAATAATGTTCCGCATACAGGCCATTCACACCCGGAGGTGGCTGAAGCAGTGTACAGGCAGATGAAGATCCTCAATACCAATACCAGGTACCTGGGCGACCGGCTTAATGAGTATGCAGAGATGCTGCTGGGTACTTTTCAGAAGCCCCTGGAGAAATGTTTTTTCCTCAATTCGGCCAGCGAGGCCAATGAGCTGGCACTGCGACTGGCATACAGCTATACGGGCAGGAAGGATGTCATTGTGCTTGAAGGAGCATACCACGGTAATACAAATACGCTTATTGATATATCGCCCTATAAACATGAGGGTCCGGGTGGCAGGGGAGCACCCCCCTGGGTGCATAGCGCTCCGGTACCCGATGGTTACCGGGGCAGGTATAAATATGGCAGCAGTGATGCCGGCAGGAGGTATGCCGACTGTGTGGGCCGGATAGCAGACAGTCTGGCAGGGGAAGGGAGGCCGCCCGCTGCTTTTATTGCCGAGACATGTCCCAGCGTGGGTGGACAGATAATCTTTCCGTCAGGCTACCTCAGGCAGGTATATGAATATATGCACAGGCACGGGGCTGTATGTATAGCCGATGAGGTGCAGACAGGCTACGGTAGAATGGGTACCTCCTTTTATGCTTTTATGGACCAGGGTGTAACACCCGATATAGTGGTGCTGGGAAAGCCCATTGGTAATGGTCACCCCCTGGCAGCAGTTATCACTACGGCTGAGATAGCGGCAGCATTCAATAATGGCATGGAGTTTTTCAGCACCTTTGGCGGGAATACCGTATCGGCAGCAGCAGGCAAGAAGGTGCTGGAGATAGTCTTACGTGATAAGTATATGGAACATGCCGCTGAAGCAGGCTCTTACCTTATGCAGCTGCTGCAGCCCCTCAAAGAGAAATATCCGCTGGTGGGTGATATACGGGGATCGGGATTGTTTCTGGGTATCGAGCTGGTGAGGGACAGGCATACCCTGGAGCCTGCAACCGGGGAGGCATCGTATATTAAGGAGAGGATGAGGGATATGAAGATACTGATAGGAACAGACGGTCCGTATAATAACGTCCTTAAAATACGGCCGCCCATGCCTTTCAGTGTTGAAGATGCGGATATTCTGGTTGACCGGCTGTCGCAGGTCCTTGATGACGATCCTTACTCAGATTAGCAGGAATGTGTTCAGGGCATAGGGATGGTATGATGTGTGGAGATTTTAATGTTTAAAATTTTGACTTATGAAAAGGATGTTTATAGCCATTGAGATAAAAAATAACAAAGCCCTGGCTGACCTTATTGCGTCATACCGATCAGCACTGGCAGGAGAAAAGATAAGGTGGGTTAACCCTTCCGGCATGCATCTCACACTTGCTTTCCTGGGTGATATTGATGAGCAGCAACAGGAGGAAGCCGCGAAGGTGCTGAGGAAGACAACCCACGGTTTTGAGCCTTTCACCATAGAATTTAAAGGTGTGGGACTGTTTCGGGACCTCAGGCGGCCCCGGGTATTGTGGCTGGGGATAGAGTCAGGGGATACCCTCTATGAGATGAGGTCAGTGCTCTGCCGCAGGCTTAAGGAAGAGGGATTGCTTGATGAGGAGAAACCTTTCAGACCACATCTTACGCTGGGCAGGATGAAAGGTATAGAGAACAGGGAGCGGCTGTCAGATTTATTATCTGAGGTGTACGACCATAAACTGCCACCGCAGCATGTAAGCGAGGTAATACTGTACGAGAGCATACTCAGGGAAGGGAATCCTCCTGTTTACCGGCGGGTGGAAGAAGCGGAACTCAGATACCGCTCCCCCTGAAAACGATAATAGTGGTGTAAATAATGATTTTGAGGTCTACGTATAGTGACATATTATCAAGATATATAAGATCATAATCCAGTCTCTCTATCATCCCTTCTGTATCTGAGGCATAACCAAACTTAACCTGTCCCCATGAGGTTATGCCCGGCTTTATCCTGAACAGCAACTTATAGCGCGGTGCTTCAGCTATTATCTTTTCAAGGTAGCATGCCCTCTCGGGTCTCGGACCCACAACAGACATCTCGCCTTTCAGCACATTGATGAAGTTGGGTATCTCGTCGAGACGGTGCCTGCGCATAAACTTACCAATATGCGTTATGCGGGGGTCGTCATGTGATGACAGCATGGGACCGTCCTTTTCCGCATCGGCATGCATGGATCTGAATTTGTACAGCATAAAAGGCTTACCGTGCTGTCCTATCCTTTCCTGCTTATATATAAGCGGACCCTTGCCGGACATCCTTATCATCACTGCCAGCCCGGCGGAGAGGGGCAGCAGGATAATGAAAGCGGACAGGGAAAGAATATAATCTGATAATTGCTTGATATTCCTCTGCCAGACCGGCATGGGGTCCGGGTTAAGAAGGATCAGGGGTGTGCCGAAGATGGCGCTGGTCCTGATCCGGCCAAGCAGTATATCATGCATCCCCGGTATGGCTTTGATAATAATGTTATGGTTATTGAGTACATTCAGTATGCGACCGATAATATTATTCTCGCCGGGCTCAATGGCTATAATAACTTCCTCTGCCCCTGTCTCCTTCACAATGCTGTTAAGCTCTTCAAGCCTGCCCAGACGGGGCAGGTAGCGGTCAAGCTTGCAAGCGGAGGGCTCGCTGACGGTGACAAATCCCACAAACCTGTTGCCCGTTGACTTCTTCTGGTTTATTATCTTTTTGTATATATCGGTGGCCCGACCGTTGCATCCTATTATAATGGTATTGAAACCCAGAATACCCCTGTGCACTTTGTGCACCGTTGAGCTTGTTATTATAAAACGGGGTATATAGCTGAGGATAAACTGCAGGGAGAACAGTGTGGCAAAAGAAAGGTAGTAGTTTGTGTACCGGCTTATCACATCATCCAGTATAAGGGCAAAAAAGAGTATGACAGTGCCCAGCAGGGTGATAGAGAATGTCTGGCCGAGATCCGTTAATCGTGACTTTCGCTGAGGATGGGTGTAAAAACCGGAGATATAATGCAGGATAAACCAGAAGACGGGTATGGTTACCAGGCCTATATAAAACCTGTTGTCGGGTGTCACCGGCAGCTCCGGGCCAAAAAGCTTTTTCTCAATCACTATCTTCCTGAAAAAGAAGAAAGCAGACCAGGCCATTGCCGAGGTGATAAGATCAGATACGATATAGGCAATCCTGAGAGTCTGTTTTTTCATTAGGGACGGTGAATGCTTATAAAATAAAAACCATCAAATATCATAAATATTATTGAACAAAGTAATTAATTTAAAATTATTCGCCAGCCTCCTTCTTAC
>JAWLFR010000080.1:0-10133 GCA_041685495.1 Bacteroidales bacterium | reverse complement strand
GGCCATGGCTGAGGGGGATGTGCTGCCCGTGATATTCTTTTCCATACTGTTCGGTTATTTTATTACCAGGCTTAAAACAGAACAGCGCGACCTGATGAAGAATTTTTTTGACGCTGCCTTTGAGGCTATGCTGAAGATGACCACTTTAATTATATGGACGGCTCCGGCCGGTGTCTTTGGTATCATTGCAGAGATAGTTGCGGGTACCGGCTTTTCTGCTTTCCGGTCGCTGGGCTTCTATTTCCTTATAGTGCTGGCGGGACTGTCAATACATATGTTTATCACACTGCCATTGCTGCTGAGGACCCTGGGCCGCATGAACCCTGTTAAGCACTACAGGGGTATGCTTCCAGCCCTGCTGACAGCTTTTACTACATGTTCCACTATCGTTACCCTGCCACTGACCATGAAAGCCACAACGGAGGTGTCGGGTGCCTCAAAGAGGGCTGCCGGCTTTGTTCTGCCCATAGGAGCTACCATGAACATGGACGGAACGGCTCTGTATGAATGTGTGGCAACGATATTTATAGCACAGGTTTATGGTTTTGATCTGAGCTTTACGGCCCAGCTTACGGTGGCCGTGACGGCCGTGCTGGCATCCATAGGTGCCGCCAGCATACCCATGAGCGGCATGGTTATGATGTCTATTATACTGAGTGCGGTTGGACTCCCGCTGGAGGGTGTGGCAATTATACTGGCAGTGGACAGGATACTTGATATGTTCAGGACAACAGCTAACGTGTTCAGCGACAGTTGTGGTGCAGTGATCATCTCAAGGTACGAATCAATGAGTGAGAAAAGTATTGACTAATGTTAAAGGCCGGTGTGAATTGCGGATTTAATTTTTTTTATAATAAATTAACGGCTCATTTAAAAACGAAGCGATCATATAAAATCTAAAAATACTTATTATGAGTGAAAAGAAATACTTTGTCAGGGATATCCCAAGGAGGAAGTTCCTGGAATTAAGTATGAAAGGGAGCCTGCTTGTTGCGGCTACACCTGCTTTACTGTCGCAGCTAACGTCCTGCGACAGCAAGGGACTGTCAGCCCCGGGAATGAATATGGATAAGGCTACGCTGGACAAGATTATAGCTGAAGCCCTGAGCGGCGGCGGTGACTTTGCAGAGGTATACCTTGAGAACCGTAATTCCAGGAATATTACGATGGAAGAGTCCCTGTTCAAGAGCGGACTGTACGGTATAAGCCAGGGTGCCGGTGTAAGGGTTATAGCGGGGAATAAGACTGGCTATGCCTATACGGATGATATAAGGGAAGCCAATCTCCTGAGGGCTGCAAAGGTGGCTTCCTATGTTGCCAGGAATGGCGGATCTGTCAGTCCCGTTAATATAAGCGAAGCTTCGCGCGACAGCTTTGTTACGGTACAGCAGCCGCTGTCTGAGGTAAGCGACCCTGAGAGGATTGATATAATGAAGAGAGCCGACCAGGCAGCACTGGATTATGATGACAGGATAAAGATGGCTATGGTAAGCTATTATGATGAGATAAGGGGCAGGGTTATAGCCAACAGTGAGGGTATCTATCTGCGCGATGAGCTGCCCATGCTGTTCTTTATTGTACAGACCATGAGTGATGACGGAAAAGCAAGGCACCTGTCAAGGGAAAGGCTCGGTCGCCACAGTGGCTTTGAGGTGTTTGGTGAGGTAAGCCCGGAAGAGGTGGCGGAGACAGCTGCCCGTGAGGCTATAGCCATGCTTGATGCCGAGGATGCACCTGCAGGTATGATGGATGTGGTGATGGAGAACGGCTGGGGAGGTGTGCTGGTGCATGAAGCAGTTGGCCATCCCCTGGAAGCTGACAATATTGCCAAAGGGATAGGAGCATTTACCGGTAAGGTGGGACAGAAAGTGGCGAGTGATGTGTTCACCATGGTTGATGACGGTACCATACCCAATGCCCGTGGCACCATAAACTTTGATGATGAGGGCACACAGGCTCAGCGTAATGTGCTGATAGAGAACGGAGTGCTTAAGGGATATATGACCGATATACTCAGCGCAAAACAGCTCGGTATGGAGCGCACTGGTAACGGCAGGCGTGAATCGTTCAGGTATATGCCTATACCCAGGATGACCAACACCTTTATCGCCAACGGTAAGTCCAAACCGGAAGATATACTGTCCTCCACAAAGAAGGGGCTGTACGTACAGAGTCTCAGCGGCGGCAGTGTGAATCCCGTTACCGGAGTCTTTAATTTCACATGCCGCGAAGCATATCTTATAGAGAACGGTAAAAAGACAAAACCGGTTAAGGGGGCTACCCTGATTGGATCATGCGAGGAAGTGATATCCAGTATCGATGCCGTGGGTGATGACCTGGCCTTCGGACCGGGCATCTGCGGTAAAGGACAGTCGGCCGAGGTGGATGCGGGACAACCTACTGTAAGGATTAGAGGTATTAACGTGGGTGGATCGAAAGCCTGATAAACATATTCAGTTTTATTAACGACAAAAAACTAAAGAAATGAATTATAAGGACCTAACAGAAAAACTGGTTGATAAATGCCTGAAATATGGGGCCGATGAAGCCGAGGTATACCTGCAGTCGAACCGTAACCTGAGCATACAGGTGCTGAACAGTGAGATAGAGACTATAGAGGAGGCTTCATCGCACGGTGTTGGATTCAGGGTTTTTGTTGACGGGAAAATGGGTTTCAGTCACTGTAATGATTTTAGTGAAGAGGCCCTGGAGAATACCATGAAAAAGGCTATCGCTTTTGCAAAGCTTACCAGTCCGGATAAAAACAACGTACTGCCCTCTGATAAGGGTATGACAGGAATAGATGGCCTGTATGATCCTTCCATTGCCGGTATCTCCATGGATGAAAAGATAGATATGGCATTGCGACTGGAAGAGATGGCTATGAGAGACCCCATGGTAACAAAGAGTTCCGGCTCAGGCTTCAGTGAGTCAGAAACGGAAATATTCCTTGGAAACTCGAAGGGACTCTTAAAAACATATAAATCATCAGGATGCGGACTGGGAGTGAGCGTGGTGGCAGAGAAAGGAGAGCAGAAAAATACCGGGGGTGAATATTGCTCAAGGCGCTATTTCAGTGATCTTATGCCGCTGGAAGAGATGGCTGCCAAAGCATCAAAGGAGGCCAGGGAGATGCTGGATACGGAGATGGTAAGGACACAGAAGGCAGCTGTTATTGTTGATCCTGATGTGGGACGCTCAATGCTGGGCGGTGTTATCTCAGCCCTTAACGGTGAGAGGGTGCTGCAGGGTGCCAGCTTCCTGAAAGACTCCATGGATAAGAAGTTTGCATCTGAACTGCTGACCATTATCGATGACGGTACCCGTGACAGGGGACTGGCAAGTTCACCTTTTGACGGTGAAGGGGTGCCGACAATTAAGAACACTCTCGTGGAGAACGGCGTAGTGAGATCGTTTATTTATAATACCTATGCGGCACAGAGAGCCGGAACAAAAAGTACGGGCAATGCTTCGAGAAGGGGCTTTACCTCGCTGCCGGGAATAGGCACACATAATGTATACCTGTTACCGGGCAAGCATACGCGAAATGAGATAATAGCTTCCACCGGTACAGGTCTGCTGCTGAAAGGTCTGACCGGCTACGGGATAAATCCTGTCAGCGGCGATTTCAGTGGCGGAGCCAGCGGGTTCTGGATAGAAAACGGTGAGATCATGCATCCCGTCAAAGGTATTACCATAGCAGGTAAGGCTTCAGATATTCTGAACGGTATAGATATGATGGGTAAGGATATAGATATGCAGAAGACCTTTGCATCCCCAACTTTCAGGGTAAGGGAGATGCAGATAGGCGGCAGTTAGCAGACTTTTTATGGTAGAGTTAAAAGGCGTCCCGTAAAAGAGACGCCTTTTTTTAAACCTTCTGATGCCCATACCAGAGTCTGCCTGTGATAAAGCTGATTCTAATGGTCTGTATTTATTTTTTATAACAGCATTAAGTGGATTTGCTTAAATATTTTTTTAGTATCTATACAATTTCGACTAAATTTGTTCAAAGTAAAGGGGAATAATAAAAACAGTTAAGAGACAGAAGTTTGTTTTGACTCAAAAAAAAGGGAACCGTATAATATGAATTATGCTGATCAGGTCAAAAAAACTGCGGAGAGGATAATTTTAAAATAAATGCCGGTGGATTTTTGAAAAACATAAAATCGTAAGGCTGAAAAATATGACATCGTAAGGGTTGAAATACATAACTTCGTTAGGACTGAAAAATACCAGGCTTACGGACTTAAAAAAACTAAAGAACCTTTTGCTAAGATATATTTAAAACCATTCAGACTTTTAACTAAATCCAAATAAAAGAGTATTATGAAATTAATTGTAAAAATTACACTTGCCGCAGTTTTATTACTGTTGGCTATGCCTGCTGACAGTCAGCGGTGGGTGAGGGAATCAGAACCAAAAGGTTTTGAATTCAGGAATCTGGGAGCTTTCAGGATAAACGCCTGGGTTGGTGAATTTGCGATACCGGTAAACCCCGGGGAGATGCATAAATACACCTGGTACGCGGCTGCACGAGCCGGCGGTGTATGGAAAACAGTGAATAACGGTACTACCTTCGAATGCATATCGGATGAACTGGGGACCAATGCAATAGGTGATGTTGAGCTGGCACCTTCAGATCATGACATACTGTGGATAGGAACCGGGGAAGATTTCAACGCGCGCTCATCATACTACGGCAACGGTATATGGAAGTCGACCGATGCCGGTGAGACATGGGAACATATGGGACTGGAAGATTCACATCATATTGCCGAGATAATTATCCATCCTGATAACCCGGATATAGTATGGGTTGCTGTGATGGGACACCTCTATTCGGATAATGAGCAGAGGGGGCTGTTTAAAACCACCGATGGCGGACGTACATGGGAAAAGAAACTTTATATAGATGAATCAACCGGTATTATTGATATAGCTATCAATTCACAGGATCCGGATATTCTTTATGCCTCTGCCTATGATATGGAGCGTAAACCCTGGACCTTTGAGCCGGGGGGTGAAAGGAGCCGCCTGTATAAGTCTGAGGATGGTGGTGAGAACTGGGATATGATTACCGGCGGAGGCCTGCCTGACGGCCCACTGGGAAGGATAGGTATAGATGTGCAGTATGGAAACCCTGATGTGGTGGTTGCCGTGGTGCAGAACCTTAACCCAAAGCCCGGTGAGGACCCTGATGAATGGAAAAATTCCTATCCCTGGCCTGACCAGTCTATGGACAACCTGATTGGTGGTGAATGTTACCGCTCTTTTGACGGTGGCGAGACATGGGAAAGGCTTAATGATCCTGCCGAGGTTGATGTAAGCGGCAAGGCCGGGTATAGTTTTAATAAGATATGTGTTGATCCCCAGGACCCGGATAAGATATATATTATCGGTGCTTCAATGTATGTAACTCTTGACGGTGGTGATAACTGGCTTGGCAGGGGTGACCCAGACAGTCGCTTTACCTCTAATTTCGGTGATAACAGGAGCCTGTGGATTGATCCGCATGACGGAAGGCATATGTTCCTGGGATCCGACGGGGGATGTTACCAGACATGGGACGGCGGCAGAACTACAAACCATTATTACCAGATCCCACTTGGTGAGGTTTATATGGTTGAGGTTGATAATGATGAGCCTTATAATATTTATTTTGGCCTGCAGGACCATGAATCATGGAAGGCTCCTTCAAATAACTGGTCCGGACGCATAGGCGTTGAAGATTATGTTATTACAGGTTATTCCGACGGCATGTACACCAGGGTTGACCCCGAGGATAACAGGTGGCTGTACCATACCAGCCAGTTCGGGATGCATCACAGGGAGAACCAGGCTATGGGTGAAAGGGAAAGAATAGAGCCTGTGGCACCGGAGGGAGAAGATCCTTACAGGTTCACATGGAACACTCCTATTATGCTTTCACCTCATAACAGCAGTATCCTGTATGCAGGCGCACAGAAACTTTTGAGATCATTCGACAGGGGTGAGACATGGGAGGAGATATCACCTGACCTTACAACAAATGATATGGAGAAGATAGCCGGTAAGGGTCATGTTATGTATTGCACCATCACATCAATGGATGAGTCAACACTCAAACCCGGACTGATATGGGTGGGAACGGATGATGGAAAGGTGCATATTACCAGGAACCACGGAGCCGACTGGGAGGAGCTTACCCGCAACGTTAAAAAAGCCGGACTTAAAAAAGAGAGATGGGTGGCAAGGATAATAGCCTCTAAATATGATGAGGCTACTGCATACCTGGCTTATAACGGTTACCGTAATGATGACTTCAGACCATATTTGTATAAAACAAGTGATTATGGCAGGACATGGGAGGATATATCGTCCAACCTGCCTGATTATCCTATTAATGTTGTTTATGAAGATGCAAAAAACCCGGATCTTCTCTTTGTAGGCAATGATAACGGTGTTTTTTATACTCTCGATGGCGCTGAGACATGGAAGCAGATGAAGGCCAATATACCACCCGTGGTGGTAAGGGATCTTCTCGTGCACCCGCGTGAGAATGACCTGGTGGTTGGTACTTATGGTCGCGCCGTATGGATTGGTGATATCAGTCCACTCCAGCAGTTTACAGATGAGGTGCAGGATAAGGATTTTCACCTTTTTGATATTGAGCCCAAGCCGCAGATGAACTATTCACAGCAGGCACGGTGGGGTAATTACGGTATGATGGGGAGCAACCACCTGAAAACGCCCAACGAGGAAAATGGCCTTGAGCTGTGGTATTACTTTAAAAATGACGGATGGGGCAAGGCTAAGCTGACAGTGACAGATATGGACGGGGAGGAAGTTTATACCCGCGATATAGATGCAGAAAAAGGAATGAAAAGGGTTTACTGGAACACGTATTCAACCGAACCCGGCATTTATAATGTATCACTGACATATGACGGACGTACTATAACAAAGAAAGGCGAAGTCAAAGAAAGATGGATATGGCCTGTGCTTAATTACAGGAGGTAATACCTGGCCATAGTAATCGGGTCGTAATCTGCGAAAAAGTATAAGGGGCTGTCTCAAACCGGGACAGCTCTTTTACTTACCGGCAAAGAATTTTGAAAAATGAGCCTGGCTGCCTGTCCTGTATTCCCTGATGAGTGAGTCCTGTGTTTACCAGGCATATTTGCTTTATCAACCCTATGTGCTTCATCAACTTTTTTAACTTAATTGTCACATAGATACCTCTCTTTATCAAATAATTGGCAACGAAAAGCTTCCAATTGGGTGAAATTTCATAAATTGTATATCGTTTTCCGGATTATACCCTAAAATCAATCATTATGAGAGCTTTTATTTCCCTTTTCTTTTTCATCGCTTTTATGGCGGTGCAGGTGACTATGGCCCAAAGTCCACAGAAACTAAATTACCAGGCGGTGGTAAGAGGCGCAAATGGAAATCCGATCACAAATACAAGCATAAGTGTTCGTTTATCAATTCTTCAGGGAAGCAGCACCGGCAGCCCGGTGTGTGTTGAAGAATTCAGTCCTGTCACAAATGCTTATGGCTTAGTAACACTTGAGATAGGCAGTGTTAACATAGGTGAATTCGAGGCTATTGACTGGTCGGCCGGACCATATTATCTGAAAGTTGAAGTGGATGAATCAGGTGGTAATGTTTACACAGAAATAGGCATAAGTCATTTGTTGAGTGTACCATATGCATTGCATGCTGAAACGGCAGGCCGTACGACAGGAGATTCACTATGGAAACAATCAGATGGTAATATTTACTTTGATAATGGTAATGTGGGGATCAAAGTTGAAAATCCTGAAGCTTCATTACATGTTAATGGCAGTATAAAAACTTTTTCAGGTTCTGGGACTGTGCTTTATGGTATGACAAATCCTTTTGGTGTGCCCGACGGAGATGGTTTCAGAATTCGCTGGGAACAGGATTGGAGAGGGCAGCAGTATCGTGATGCCCTGGTTTTCGAAAAGACAGATTTTAACTCAGATGCACCTGATGGTTTAATGGCATTTGTAAATACGGGTGTGAATGGAGAGGTAGATCCTGCACTGGTAATAAGAGGCAATGGTTCAGTTGGTGTTGGAACAGATTCGCCGGCCGGCAAACTGGGAGTTGAGACTGAATCAACATGGTCAGATGAAGTTCCTCTTTTTGAAGTAAAGAACAAGGATGGAATACCTGTTTTTGCAGTATATAATAACGGCGTCAAGATACTTATCGAGGACGACCTTATAACAAAAGGCCCTAAGGGAGGTTTTGCCATTGGTGGTTTCGACAGAACAAAAGGAGCAGTATCCACAGTTGATTTTATGAGGATAACACCTGATTCAATTAGGTTTAATATAAATAATGAACCCAGCAAAGGGCCTAAAGGGGGATTTGCAATCGGGGGCTTCGACCGTACAAAGGGAGTGGTCAATGAAGACTTTATGTATATTACTCCGCAAAGCTCTGATGCAGGACGTTACAATGCGTTTATTGGTTACCGTGCCGGATATAATAATACAGGGAACTATAATTCATTTATGGGCTATTATGCCGGATATAATAATACCAGCGGTTCATATAATACCCTCCTTGGTTACCAGGCAGGTTTCTCAAATCAGACAGGAAGCAATAATGTACTGATTGGATATAAAGCAGGATACAAAGGTGATCAGAATGTTTTTATCGGTAATAATACGGGAAGATCAAATACCACCGGTAACTCAAACGTAGCCATTGGATATCAAAGCGGCTTTAATAACAGTACAGGTTCAAACAACGTTTTTATCGGTAACCAGTGCGGATGGTATAATACCAGTGGAAGCAATAATACTTTTATAGGCTGGAAAACAGGACTTCATAATGAAGATGGTACAAGGAACGTGTTCCTGGGTGAGTCGGCCGGATCAGCCAACCGCTCGGGCAGCAACAATGTATTTCTTGGTTTTGAGGCAGGCAGGTCCAACCTGACGGGAAACAGTAATGTATTTATTGGTAGACGTACAGGTCTGTTCACAACTGATGGTTCAAATAATGTGTTTATCGGTCTTGAAGCCGGATTGAGCAATACTGCCGGAATTGACAATTCCATAATCGGTCACCAGGCAGGATACTATAATACAACGGGACATGATAATGTGTTTTTTGGTTATAAAGCAGGCTTGCATAATACAACAGCCAAAAATAACGTATTTCTGGGAAGCGGTGCGGGCTCTGCCAACCGTGATGGTGAAGGAAATGTATTTGTTGGTTTCGAAGCAGGCAGGTCAAACCTGCACGGATCTTACAATGTATTTATAGGCAGGTACGCCGGGTTGAATGAACTGGGCGACCAGAAACTGTATATTGATAATTACTGGACCAGCAGTCCTTTGATTTACGGGGATTTCAGCGCCAATCTTTTACGAGTGAACGGTAATTTGCAATATACAGGTAGTTTGTCGCATTACTCTGATATTCGGATGAAAAATAATATCACTGTCATTGAAAACGTCCTGGGTAAAATCAATGATTTCCGGGGTGTGTTTTTTGACTGGGATATGAACGAAACCGGTGAGATGGTGCTGGGTCAGGGTCGGCAGATCGGTGTTATTGCCCAGGAAGTCGAAAAGGTCTTTCCTGAACTGGTTTCTGAAAATGAGGAAGGATATAAGATGGTTGATTATGTTAAATTAACCCCCATCCTTTTGCAGGCGGTTAAAGAGCAGCAGTTGAAGATAGAAGAACTTGAATCCAGGGTCTGCCGGAATGAAGATCTGGAAAGCCGGATAACGCTGCTTGAACAAATGCTTATGGAAATGGCAGAAGGAAGTCATTGACCTGAAGTCAATGGCAGAGCAACAGACTTTTTTCCCTGCCTCCGGCAGCTTATCAAATACGGATTCTAAATAGCTTATCCTGTCATATACAGCGGACCGTCGGGTCCCAGCGGTATGCCGAAAAGCATCCAGACTATAAGCAGCAACAGCCAGCCGATAGTCAGTAAAACTGAATATGGCAGCATGGTTGAGATAATTGTGCCAATGCCGTATTTAGGGTCATATTTCTGGGCGAATGTTACTATCAGTGCGAAATAACTCATCATAGGTGTTATCAGGTTGGTAACAGAGTCGCCTATACGGAAAGCGGCCTGTGTAAGTCCG
>JAWLFR010000079.1:0-10194 GCA_041685495.1 Bacteroidales bacterium | reverse complement strand
GGTATCTTCTGTATCAACGGGCTGGTGTGGCCCGACAGGTCGGCTCACCCTGCACTCGAAGAAGTCAAGAAAGTATACCAGTATGCCGACTTTGAGATGCATGATGCCGGAAGGGGCCTGCTGAAAGTGACAAATAAATATGCTTTTACAGGACTTGACAGGTTTATACTGAGATGGGAACTGCTGAAAGATGGTGAGGTGACTGAGTCGGGCGAACTGGATGATTTGAGGGTCAGTCCCGGTGCAACCGGACTGCTGACCATACCTTATGATTACTCTGCAGTGAATGACAGTTCGGAATTTTTTCTTAACCTGTCACTTGAAAGTGATAAAGAGTGGGGTATCCTGCCGGGCGGACATATATATGCACGGGAACAGCTTGAGGTATCGTTGCCTGAAAGGGTATATATACCCGGTGCCGAAGAAATGGCAGATATTGCATTTAATGATAACGGTGAGCAGATAATTGTATCCGGACAGGGCTTCAGTGTCGATTTTGATAAGGAGAGCGGCACTATTGTCTCGTGGAAGAAGGACGGCGTACAGCTGCTTGAAGAAGGTCCCGTGCCTGATTTCTGGAGACCGCTGACTGATAATGATTATGGTAACGGGCTTGACAGAAGGGCCGGGGTATGGAAAGATGCCGGGAGGAATGCCGTAGTCACGGGCTTTGAAAATGAGATGCTTGATGATGGTTCGCTGCTGATTGGTGTTGAGATGTCAATACCTGATAATGAAGGGAATACCCTGGCCGGCGAGACCATAAGCTACAGGATATATGGCTCAGGTGATATCCTTGTGGAGCTAAGCTTCAGAAAAGAGGATGCCGGACTGCCTGAGCTGCCACGCATGGGACTGCAGATGCAGCTGAAAGAGAGGTATGACAGGCTTAGATGGTACGGCAGGGGACCGCATCATAATTATGCTGACCGTAAAACATCTGCTTTTATTGGTATATGGGAAGGGTCAGTGGCCGATCAGTATGTGCCCTATATACGCCCGCAGGAGAATGGGTACAAGACAGACACCCGCTGGTTCAGTCTTACCGATGATGAGGGCAGGGGTATAATGGTGAGGGGCATTCCAACAATATGCTTTGCCGCACTGCATAACCTGCATGAGGATTTTGCAGCACCCGTCAACCTGGCAAGGAGGCATCCGGATGCAGGGGAGCTCAATACCCATACCACGGATATTAATCCGCGTGAGCTGGTGGCAGTCAATATCGATTACGGTCAGATGGGTGTGGGAGGCGATAACTCATGGGGTGCACGTCCGCATCCGCAATACAGGTTAGAGGCTGACAGCTATTCATACTCATTTGTAATGAGGGCTGTGGGTCGTTAACCGGATTTTCAATATGTTATAAAAGTTAAAAAGAGGATAAGGTGTTCTCGATTTTTCATATATATTTACGCATTTAACATTGTCTAACCTACTAAACCAACTGCCTGATGGAATCGAACCAACAAGATTACCACATTAGTTTCTTTAAACCTACCACAGACAGTGCAAGGCGAAACAGGAACATTATCGTCCAGCTCATCCTTATATGGGCGGTGGCGATATTCGGCTTTCAGATACTGCTGAAAGTGATTGAGAAACCTACACCCGAGAAAGCATGGGAGATATACCAGGTGCACCGTGATAAGCTGGAGGCAGGCTCAAGCGATGCCTCAGTGCTTGTGCCCGTGTCTCAGTCTGCCCTCTCCGTGCTGGGTAAGGTGGCCATTGACCCTGTTCACAGGACTGCACTGGATAATATGATCAGCTGGTCCGCGTACCGTATTGCTGACAGTGCGCAGAGGGCCGTACTGACTGATAAGCTGGCCGCCTTTGAGACTGTAGCTGCGACTACCGATGTTGTTACTGCTGATGACTATGTGGCAGCGAAGAACGATCTGATACCTGTTATACAGGAGATTTTCGCACTGTCACCATCCGATGTCAGGTCCAAGATTGCTGCTGTTGAACTGCACTCTTCAATGATGGACTCATTTAGCGATGAGAACAGGAAAATTGTCAGGGAAGCAATGGACTTTTACCTTATACATAACAGGTCCGTGCTTACCGATACCGTGTTCCTGGGCTTTCCCTTTCATTACTTCTATACGGCAGTGTTCCTGCTGATACTTTTTGTAGGCCTGTGCTGGCTCTACTGTGTCAGAACGGATATGTTCAATAAGAAGTATGACATTGAAGACTGAGTTTTAATATCAAAAAATCTCCTGTGATGAAAAAAATATTTTTACCATTATCTATATTATTCATGCTTCCGGCAGCCATGCAGGCAGCAACGGCAGCAACCGAGCTGGAAGGCGGATTTAAGGTGGGGCCGGCAATTATCCTTATTATTATACTTGTTCTATTTGTGGTCGTGGGTATATTCTTCAGGGCCAAAGATACGACTGACTTTTATGCAGCCGGACGGGGCATATCCCGTGTAGGTTCAGGTATGGCCATAGCATCCAACTGGATGAGTGCTGCTTCCTTTCTGGGTATGGCCGCCCTGATGTACGGCTCAGGTTATCACGGACTGGCTTATGTTGTGGGCTGGACCGGCGGATATGTGCTGTTACTGATACTGATGGCCGGACAGATACGTAAGTACGGAAAATATACGGCTGCAGATTTTATTGGCGACCGCTACTATTCGAGGGGACTGAGGGCTGTAGGCGCCATTATTGCTATACTGATATCCATTGCTTACTGCGTGGGACAGTTCGGCGGAATAGGACTGATGTTCAAGTGGGTTATGGGTATTAATTATGGCCTGGCCGTTATAATAGGAGGCACGGTGGTGCTGACATATACCCTTATATCAGGTATGCTCGGTGTTACAAAGAATATGCAGATACAGTATGTTATCATCATTATATCTTTTATTATACCCCTGTTTATACTGACAGCTAAATTTGATTATTTCTGGCTGCTGCCGCAGATCGGTTACGGCTCCGTTGTAACCGATGTTGTTAACGGTTTGCCAATTAATGAAACAAAGGAACTGATTAATTCATTGGGACACGACTATGCCATTGTACCCTCACCCGAGTTTGCTATGCCATGGGACCCGCCAACGGGACAGACATTCTTCCAGTGGATAGCCATAGCCTTCTCGCTTATGATAGGAACGGCAGGCCTGCCTCATGTGATACAGAGGTTCTACGTGGTGCCAAAGGCAAGGGATGCACGCTGGTCAGTGGTATGGGGACTCTTCTTTATATGCATACTGTACTGGAGCGCGCCTGCCTATGCTGCTTTTGGAAAGATATTGTCAGCCCACCCGGAGGTGGGGACTCTGGCAAAGGATGCCATCGTAGTCTATACTGCACAGCTGGGCGATATACATCCCCTGGTGGTCGGATTCCTGGCAGCCGGCGGGGTGTCATCAGCCTTTTCAACTGTATCCGGACTCCTGGTAGCTGGATCATCCGCTTTTGCGCACGACCTGTATGTCAGGGTTATTAATCCCGATGCCAGTCCCCGCAGACAGCTGCTGTATGCAAGGCTGGCCACGGTGCTGATGGCTATTATAGTAACAGTACTGGCACTGCAGAACTTTGCCCTTATAGGACAGCTCGTGGCTGTGGCTTTCTCACTGGCAGGATGTACCATCTTTCCCCTCTTCCTCCTGGGTATATGGTGGAGCGGCTCAAACAAGCAGGGAGCTATAGCCGGACTGATAACGGGCGGACTGGTCTCCGTAATAGCTATTACATACTTTATTGCCGGTAAATCAGGAGTGCAGCTGCCGGCACATGGCTTTGTAAGCTACTGGCTGGAGGCATGGTATTTTGCATGGATAGGTGCCCCACTGGCTATACTGGCTAATATTATTGTTTCTAAAATGACAAAACCAACACCTCTGGAGATAAGGAAATTCCTTATCGAGCAGGTACACAGTTAATGACTATATTGAGAAATAAAAAGACAAGGGCACTCATAACCATTATGATTGCCCTTGTTATAACAGGTATATTAATAGCAAAAATTTATTACAGGTCAGAGAACCGATCTGTTGATCCCCGCGTGATACCTGCCAGGGAGCTGTATTCAGGATATGATGAGTATGCCCGGGAAGGGGATTATCATAAGATATTTGCCCTGCTCGACTCGGTGCAGGATGTGTATGATACATATCCACACTACAGGCAGTCTTACGAGGTGGGGGTGATATATAATAACAGGGCGGCAGCACTGATAACCATTGCTCTGTTCGGTGATAGCATAGAGGCAGATCATAATCCATGGTACGGGGAGAGCACTGACAGCCTGCTGACACTGGCCGAAAAGAATATTGACAAAGCCATCTCTGCCTATGACTGCTGGCTGGAGGATTATGAGGGTCTGGACAAGGAGGAGATAAAGGCTGTTATTAAACCCGGCTTCAGCGATGGTCTGAATGTGGATAAACCTGATCTCGTTGACAGATACCTGGAGAAAAGGGCTGAGGAGATAATCATGTCCGTGAAGGAAACAGAGAGGCGTCTTTCCGTCTGCTATACCAACCTGGGTGTAATAAAGAGGCAGAGAAAAGAGTACGAGGAGGCTGTTCGTTGCTACGAGAAGGCTATGTCACTATGGGACAGAAACCTGAGTGCGGAGAATAACCTGAATGCCCTGCTGGGCAGGCCTCTGAAAAAGAGGAATATCATTCAGAAACTGTTCCCGCCGGAAAGATAAAAGATCATTAATCGCAAAAATATATGTGTATGAGACGAATAATAAATGTGATCATTCTATTGGTATTATGCTCTTCCCTCAATGCGCAGGATGAGCCGGTATTCGGTATTAAATGGTCTGGCTTTGTAAAAAATGACTTTTTCTTTGACAGCAGGCAGACAGTGGCTGCACGGGAAGGGCATTTTCTGTTATGGCCTTCGCCGCTTGTGGAAGATGAAAACGGGGAGGATATCAATGCCGTACCTAACTTTAATTTTCTGGCCGTGCAGTCGAGGCTCAAGGCAACCCTTAGCGGTCCCGATGCCTTTGGTGCCAGCACATCGGGAGTAATAGAAGCTGACTTTTTTGCCCAGGCCAACGATAATATAAACCTGCTGAGGCTGAGGCATGCTTTTATTAAATTCGACTGGAGCAATGTTGAGGTGCTGACCGGACAGTACTGGAACCCCCTGTTTGTTACTGAGTGCTTTCCCGGAACAGTATCCTTTAATACCGGCACACCCCTGCAGTCCTTTGCCAGGAACCCGCAGATAAGGGTGGTATACAAGTCATCGGGATTAAGGCTTATGGCAGCGACGCTGGCGCAGCGCGATTTTACATCCAGGGGCGAGGCCGGGGTCAGCTCATCTTACCTCCGTAATTCAGGGAGTCCCGACATGCACCTTCAGGCCGGCTACAGCTCGGTTAATACAAATAATACCGGTTACCATCTTGGTGCCGGACTGGCTTATAAGACAGTGGTGCCGCGAATGGAAAGCACCACAGGTCCGCCTTTTTCAATCAATACCTATAAGGTTGATGAAAAGCTTGGAGGACTTTCGGCTATTGCCTGGGCCAGGGTGAATACCGTGCCTGTTACCCTTAAGCTGCATGCCCGTTATGGTGAGAATATTGCCGATGTGCTGGCCATAAGCGGCTATGCGGTTAAGGAGGTGCTTGATGCCACCACCGGTGAGCAGTCATATACACCCCTGAGAAGCATGAGCTTCTGGGCAGAGGTGCATACCAACGGACCCAGGCTGCAGGCGGGTCTCTTTGGAGGTTATTTCAGGAATATGGGCACAAAGGACCCCATGTCAGATGCGGGTAACACTGTTTACGGTCTGGGTACAGACATTTACTCCCTTTACAGGCTGTCACCAAGACTCATCATTAACTCGGGCAGTGCAAGGCTGGCCCTTGAGCTCGAGTATACGGCCGCCGCCTATGGGGAGGATCATGATGTGAATTATGTACCTGATAATACAATAATGGCATCAAATTTAAGGGCGCTGATTGCAGTGTATTATTTTTTCTAATTCGTATCTTAGTATAGAAATATGATTGGTCGTTCATGCGGTAATGAAACCGCTATGTAATTACCGCTCTGCTTATCCGCTTTAACAGATATGGCTCCGGCTGAGAAAAATAAGTTTATTATCAGTATTCTGCTGCCTTCGGTGCTGGCAGTGGTGCTGTTTGTCTGTTCCTTTTACCTGGTGCTGGTGCCTCTTTTTGAGAACAGCATGATGGACCGGAAAAAGGAGATGATCAGTGAGCTCACAAATACCGCGCTCAGCCTTGTGAATGACTATTATTCCGACTACCGCTCGGGTATACTGTCGGAAGAGGAGGCCCGCCATATGGCTGCTGAGAGGGTGGGCAAGATGAGGTATGGAGCCGACAGGAAAGATTATTTCTGGATAACAGATATGAGGCCTTATATGCTTATGCACCCGTACAGGCCTGAGCTTAACGGTACTGACCTGTCGGATTACACTGATCCGGATGGCAAAAAACTGTTTGTAGAATCAGCTGCAGTGGTAAAAGAAAAAGGCGAAGGGTTTATAGACTATAAATGGCAGTGGAAGGATGATACCACCCAGATAGTGCCTAAGCTGTCGTATGTTAAAGGCTTCGACGAATGGAGATGGATAATTGGCACAGGCATATACCTTGATGATGTTAAAAAAGAGATACGGACAATAGAGAGGGGGCTTCTCTGGATAAGCTTTGCAATCATCCTGGTCATCGCCCTGGTCCTGGCTTATATCAACAGGCAGAGTATGATTATTGAACGAAGGCGCCGGGAAGCGGAACAGAAGCTCTTACTGTCAAGGCAGAAATACAAGTCGCTCGTCGAAGCCTCCTCCGAGGGTACGATAATGATAATGGAGGGAAAGATAGTTTATGTTAACCAGAAATTCCTTGACCTGGCAGGCGCTGAACGTGAAAAGGTGTCGGGCGGAAAGTTTGAGGATATATTTGATATGAAGTGGACGGATATCACTGATGCCTTCACTGACCCGGGCAAATCTGTTAACTTCGAAACAGGCATCAAGGGGGCAGATGATACCCCGGTACCTGTTGTTGTTTCTGCTTCACGGGTAAGACATAATGATAACTTTGGTTATATATTAATTGTCAAAGAGCTTGGCAGATCCGAAATCCTTAATAAAGAAAAGGAGAGCCTGCATCATGATATGCAGACATCACTGCTGCTGATGAACAGGCAGATAGGTAGCCTGGCTGCTGATTTTGTAAGCTGTGAGACAGATACCACCATAGCAGAGGCTGCCAGGCTGATGATGCGCAAAAACCAGGAAGTGGTTTTTATCAGGCAGCAGGGACAGGTGATAGGTGTGGCCGGACAAAAAGATCTTTTATACAGGCAGCTTGCCGAAGACCTGG
Organism: Bacteroidales bacterium; assembly: GCA_041685495.1. GTDB lineage: Bacteria > Bacteroidota > Bacteroidia > Bacteroidales > VadinHA17 > UBA9300. The sequence goes on along the minus strand of JAWLFR010000079.1, from coordinate 2,841 downwards.
ATGACAGCGCTCCTGTTACAAGGATAATGTCTGCTCCTGTGATAAGCCTTCCCGCGGACAGCCTGGTTCATGAGGCTATAATAAAATGCAGGACCGGGAATATTTCCCATATACTTGTCAGGAATAAGGAAGGTGATTATACAGGTGTCATAAGCTATAAGCAGCTGCTGGAGGCCCAGCAGAATTATACCGGCGTGCTTACCGGGGAGATAAGAAGGGCGGAGAGCATAGATGATATGATACCGGCATACCAGAGAATGATCGTCCTGGTCAATGCTTTTATGGAAAGCGGTGTGAAAACCGAAAGCATCACAAGGGTTATTTCGGGTATAGCAGATGCCGTTACGGTACGGATAACAGAGCTGGCTGTAGAGGAGGAGGGAGAGCCTCCCTGCGATTTCTGCTTCATTGTCATGGGAAGCCAGGGCAGGTCTGAGCAGACCCTTGTAACAGACCAGGATAATGGTATTATAACAGATGACAGCTGTAAGGGTGATGAAAAGGCAAGGGATTATTTTGTCAGGCTGGGTAAAAAGATAAATAAAGGACTGGACCGGGTGGGTTATAATTACTGTCCGGGTAACTTCATGGCCGGCAACCCGGAGTGGAACATGTGTCTGGGCGACTGGGAAAAAATGTTTTCAGGATGGATAAATAACAGCGATCCGCAGAGCCTGCTGGATATAAGTATATTTTTCGATTTCAGGGCTGTCTACGGTAATAGCAGTCTTGCTGACAGTCTCAGGCAGCATGTTAATAAAGCTGCTGAGGATAAGGCTGTCTTCTTTTTTCACCTGTCGCAGACACTTACCAGGTTTAAACCGCCGGTAGGTATGTTCGGGCAGATTGTAGGTGAACATGACTCACCCGACAGCAATATCGTGGATATCAAAAAGCTGCTGATGCCCGTCAGTGGCTTTGCCCGCATATATGCGCTTAAGCTGGGCATAGAGCACACCGGTACCGTTCTGAGACTGGAGAGCATAAAGGAAACCGGGACAGCTCAGAAACAGCTGCTTGATGAAATAATGCAGTCATATAAAACGTTGATGACCTTCAGGTTGTCAAAACAGGTGAAACAGGTGATGGAGGGTGAGGAGCCCGGCAACGCCCTTGATGTAAATCACCTGACTGATATAGAAAAGTCAACGCTTAAAAAGGTGCTCTCCCTTATAAACGATATTATGATCACGCTGAAATCAGATTTTAAAGGTTCGGTCTGATACAGATAAATCGCTTACCGGCTTTGTTAACGGTATCAGTGGTAAATTCATCTGATGCACTCAAATAAGTTACCGCTTTGTTAAAAGTGTCAACGGACGTTAACATACTGGCTGGCTGCTTATTTGTTTTTCTTTTGTATATTGACCACGTATAACCAACTAATTTTATTTTATCAGCAAACTAAAAAATTTTAAACAAATGAAAAGATTATTTCTTTCTCTTGCCATTATCAGTATCTCACTGGTCTCATTCTCCCAGGGCCAGGACGAAAAGGAAGCCATAATTAAAGTTATCGATGAGTCCTATGTGCAGGGAATACAGAACAAAGTCAATATCGAGAATATTGAAAAAGGATTTCACCCGGGCTTTAACCTGCTGGGTATTGACAACCAGGGCAATCTTACAAAGTATCCCATCTATACATGGTCAGCAAATGTCGGCAGGGCAGTGGAGGCAGGTCAGATGCCGTCCGTGATGACAACAGCTGAATACCCGATGATAGATATCACCGGAAATGCTGCCATTGCAAAGGTTGAGCTGTACCGCGACGGAACACAAATATTCACTGACTACCTCAGCCTTTACAAATTTGCTGATGGCTGGAAGATAGTCAGTAAAATATATTACAGGCTACCCCAGGAGTAAAAGGGGTGATCCCGTACAGGCTATCTCACCGTATTAGACTGACCTTTCAGGATAAATTTGTCATACAGCAGCAGTAAGAGGCTGGCAGCAACAGCTATGCCTGAGAACAGGAACCACACATTTGAGGGGTTATAGGTATCCCAGAGGTACTGTGTCAGTTCCTTGCCGTTCATGCCGAACAACTCCTGTGCCCTTTCAAAATACTGGCTCTGTGTGAACTGGTCTGATACGGGCTGTATACTGAAACCTTTCTCTTCCACAGCCCTGCTCAGCAGGTAGTATTTATCGGCCAGCACCTCGAAAGGCTTGCCCGATACCCAGCCTGCCAGGAAGTGGCCGATGGCAATGGCCAGGAAGACAGTGCCCATATACAGTGCTTTCTTGTCAGGTGGCGCTATGCGTCCCACATACTCATTGAACTTGGGGGATGAGCTCATTTCGCCTATGGCAAATATAAGAACCCCAATCAGCATAACCCATGGGTTCTGCGTAAGGAACATAAGCAGCAGTCCCAGTCCCAGTATCATTATACCCGCCATCATTGATTTAAGCGGCCTGTAACGTGCGCTGATGGACGATACCCACATCTGCAGTACAATAATGAAAAAGGCATTCATACTGGTGATGGTGGGTGCTGTTATGGTTCCCTCGGCCAGACCGAATAAGGCGCCCACGCTGTCCATGTCAACCCAGTGGTCAAGGAATACGGGGAAGGAATAATACAGCTGGTTGAAGGCTGTCCAGAACAATCCCATTATAACAAGGAAGAGTACATATTTCCAGTTATTGAGCGTAACCCAGATGTTTTTAAAGGCTATGCCAATGTTTTTGATGAATTTGACATCCGAAGGCTCCCTGTACGGTTCTTTAAAAAAGAAAAAGACAAAGATATAGTTGATGGCAATGGTTACCATTGACATCAGGAAAACGAGGTTCCAGTCTATCTTATAAAGGAAACCGGCAATAAAGGGA
>JAWLFR010000078.1:0-10276 GCA_041685495.1 Bacteroidales bacterium | reverse complement strand
ATATTATACTTCTCAACAACGGAATCAAAATGAAAGAAGAAATTATCAAGCTCATCAATAAGCTCCTCCGGGTTAACCTCTTCGGCAATCCTGGTAAAACCCTCTATGTCTGAGAATAATACAGTAACAAAATTATATTTCTGCTTGGTGGCCTTTCCCTTTGACATTATCTCATTCGCGGTATCTTTAGGCAACAGGTTGGCCAGCAGGTTTTCAGTTCGCTCCTTCTCGCTCATAAGCTCTTCCGTTCTCTCCTGTATTATTGCTTCAAGCCGGGCCTGCCTTGATTTATGCCTGGAGAGCAAAAGCCTGAAAATGACAAATAATATCAGCAGCAATAGAACGGTGTATAAGATAAATGAAAGGGGAGTCAGAAAAAACGGCTGTTCAATCCTGAAGCGCCCTGTATCATATTCACTGATCTCCCCGCCGGGTTTCATGGCCCTTATATAAAGTGAATAAATGCCGGGCTTAAGGTTGGTATACTCCTTCACCGGCCTTTCCGACCACGGTGACCATATCTCATCATTACCATGAAGCCTGAAGGAGAACATATATCCCTCAGCGGGCACAGAGCATTCGATAAGCAGATTATTAGCTATATTATCCAGTATATAAATATCATCGGGAAATGAGTCACGGTGCCTGTCATACAGTACCGAATCGTAATTAATGGTTATTTTTTCAATGCATACATCATTATCCTGTCCGTACAGGTCTGGTGACCGGCTTATCCCCAGCAGCATGACCAGTATTATTGCATAAAATCTAAACAACTCAGTATAATTTGTTATAAGTCTGGAAAATGGTACATAGTATAACCAAATGTAATATATATAAATTTACCCCAAAAGCATTTGGCTTTTTTAATTATTTTTGAGCAAAGCGATTTGTATTATGGATATTATTATTGCCTCAAATAACCGGCACAAGATCAAGGAGATAAATGAGATACTCGATGGTTCTTTCAGCCTTATATCAATGGCTGAAGCAGGCATATATGAAGATATACCGGAAAATGAAGTCACACTGGAAGGTAATGCCCTGGAGAAGGCCAGGTATATACACCGTAAAACAGGGCTTAATGTGATTGCCGACGATACAGGCCTGGAGGCTGAAGCCCTGGGAGGGGCTCCGGGTGTTCATTCCGCAAGGTATGCCGGAGAAGATAAAGACCCGGAAAAAAACATTGACAGGCTGCTGGAAGAGCTGAAGCATCACAACAACAGAAAAGCCAGGTTCCGCACCGTCATCGCCCTTATTCTTAATAATAAGGAATATCTTTTTGAAGGTATTATCCAGGGAGAGATAAGGGATGATAAAAGAGGAAGCGGGGGGTTTGGATATGACCCTGTCTTTATACCGGTTAATGAAAGTCTTTCCTTTGCAGAGATGCCTGCAGCAAGAAAAAATATGATATCACACAGGGCTATTGCGGTGAATAAATTACGTGAATTCCTTAAAAAGTACGATAAACAATAAGTCAGACGACTGGCAGTTTATATAATTATGTTACGATACCTGTTAATATCACTACTTTTGTTTCAATGTGTCCCCGCCAACCCGCAGGGGCCGGTAGGATCATGGACTGACCACCTGCCCTATCGCTCCCTTAACTTTGTAGCTGCAGGACATAATGAGATATACGGGTCAACAGATTATGCTATCACGGTCTTCAACAGGGAATACAATGAAACAAGAAAGCTGTCAACCGTAAACGGCCTGTCCGAATGTGGCATAAGCACCATTGCATATGCAGAACAAAAAGGGGTGCTGATAATTGCATATGAATCGGGCAATATTGACATATATGATAATGGTATCATCAGCAATGTTCCGGATATCCTTAATACCTCCATTGCAGGGGATAAGTCGGCCAACAGGATCCGGATATACGGGGATTATGCATACCTGGCAGGTAAACAGGGAGTTATAATACTTGATATTGAGAGAGAGGAGATTAAAGATACCTGGAGTCCCTCTGCAGACGGCGAACAGAATGAAGTCTTCGATATTATAATCTCTGGTGACACTGTTTTTGCAGCCACTGAAAAAGGACTCTTCAAAGCCTCCGCCGGTGATCCCGGACTCTCATACTTCAGCAACTGGGAGATAGTAAAAGGCACCTCCGGCAGTAAGTATAATGCTGCTGCCACTGCGGGCAACAGGTTATTCATCAACAAATATAATGAATCAACGACAGGGGACTCAGTCTTCTATTATGCCGGAGGACGACTCCACCATATACCCGGTTTGCCTGCTTCCAGGAACCACTCATTCGAACCCGCTGCCAACGGTATCATTATAAGCTCGGGTAAGAATGTCACAAAGATAAATGTGGACGGCGACATTGAAAGGCTTATCAGCGAATACGGTGAAGAGCAGATTGATGCCCGCAATGCTGTGACGGCCGGTAATAAGATATTTATTGCAGACAGGGAGCAGGGTCTTGTAATGCTGGATGAGGCAGACAATTATGCCAGTTACATACCTGAAGGGCCCTATTTCAATAATTGTTATTCTTTCTCCGCCTCCGGCGGTGAGGTGTGGGTAGCTGGCGGCAGGGTTAATGCACCATGGAATAATACATGGTCAACATTCATGATATTTAATTTCGCCAACCGCAAATGGAGTTCCATACTGAGGTATGATTCGTGGGATGTAATGAGGATAGCACAGGTACCCGGTGAACCCGGACATATATACGCATCAACATGGGGATCCGGTGTTTATGAATATAATAATATGCAGCTTGTTAATCACTGGGAAGAAAACAGTCTTGAGAGCATAATACCGGGCAGACCGTATGTCAGGGTATGCGGACTGGCTGTTGACAGCGAGAAAAACCTGTGGATTACACAGTCCGGCATACAGAATAATATTAAGGTGCTTACCGAAGATAAGAGCTGGATTTCACTGCCTTATTATATTGATGCCCCCACAATAGGAGACATTATAATCACTCAATCAAACCTTAAATGGATAGTGCTGCCACGGGGACATGGTCTTTTCGTGCTTGATGATAATAACACACCCGCCTATTTTGATGATGACAGGTATAAGAAGCTGGCGGTGAAAGACCAGGATGGTAAATTACTGTCCAATATCTTTTCAATAACAGAGGACCTGGACGGTAATATATGGATAGGCACAGACATGGGGCCGGCTGTGTTTTATAACCCCGACAGGGTATTTGATGAAGCGATTACCGCCAACAGAATCAAGGTGTCCAGGGATGACGGAACAGGGCTTGCTGACTACCTGCTGGGAACAGAAACAATACTCAGCATAGCCGTGGATGGGGGTAACAGGAAATGGCTGGGCACCAACAGCTCAGGGGCCTTCCTTATCTCCGAAAACAGTAATGAACTTATTAAGCATTATAACACCTCAAACAGCCCTTTACTATCAGACCAGGTGATGACCCTGGCCACAGAGGAATCAACAGGCGAAGTATGGTTTGGAACCGGCAAGGGGATTATAACTGTCAGGGAAACAGGAACCCGTGGATCTGATGAGATGGAAGCTGTTTATGCCTATCCCAACCCCGTATACCCCGATTACACAGGTGATGTCACTATCACCGGCCTTTCAAGAAATACTAATGTTAAAATCACTGATGTATCGGGCAACCTTGTTTATGAAACCAAATCCACAGGAGGCGATGCAAGCTGGGATATGACAACATATAATGGCAGAAAAGTGTCCACAGGTGTTTATCTTGTCTTATGCACCAATGAGGACGGCAGTGTAAGTGCTACTGCGAAGATACTTATCATCAGGTGATCAATCCCTGTATTCGCTCTATCTGTTTTTGCTTATTAACCTCCCTCAGGCTGCGTGCTGTCTTAGTAAAATACTGATGTCCTGATATAAACTTAACCTGCAGCTTATTCCAGTCGTTAAAACTCCCTATCTTATTCTGCGCTTTCAGCTCATCATACAGGGTATTGGAGACAGGGATGAAATCACTTCGTCCCAGGTAATCAAGATCGGCATCACATATAATCTCCTCCAGCAGGTTCTTTGGCTGTGGCGGCAGCTTTGTTGCCATAATAATATCACATATGGTATCTATCTGTCCCGGGCTGTAATTGAACTCCGGAAGTATCTCCCTGGCCATCTGCGTACCGTGGTATTCATGGTTGTCATATTCAATGGTATGGCCTGCATCATGGAACAGTCCTGCCGTCTTCAGCAGGAGTATCTCCTCATCGCTGCAGCCCTCGGCCCACCCCATCAGTTCCACCTCTGTAACCACATCAACGGTATGCTTAACATTATGGTAATAAAGATAATCAGGCAGTTCTTTCTCCAGCCTGTCAAGTATCATCTCCTGTATATCGGTAAACTGTATAAGACCAAATTTAATCTTAAAGGCCTCATTGGGAGTAACTCCCTTACCGTCAACTGAAAAACGGGGATGTATGCCCAGTACCTCATAAATATCCAGGTCCCCCTTATACTTAACAGGCAGTTTACCGAAATACTCGCACTGGAAAAACTCCTTCACCAGCTCATAGGTCATTACCGAAATAAGTAAGCGGCCCTGACCGGAAACACCTTCGACCCTGCTGGCCGTGTTAACCGTGTCACCCTTTATATCATATGATACTTTTTTCTTGCCTGTTATATTGGCTGTAACCGGACCGGTATGTATGCCTATCTTAAGGTCCCATATCTGCTTCCTGCTCTTACCGCTCTCATACTTTCTCAGGTACCTCTGCATTTCCAGTGCTGCCATAACAACATCAATAGGGTTGGTAATATTTTTCTCAGGTATACCACCGGCGCACATATAAGTATCACCAATAGTTTTGATCTTCTTTATCCTGTATTTATCTACTATACTATCAAAATTAAAAAGTATCTCATCCAGCTCGTCCATCAACTCAGCTGACCCGGAATCGGTCATCACCTTGGCAAAACCATGTATATCGGCAAACAGGACCGTGGCCATCTTAAACCTCAGTGCCCTCTGATCAGCCAGTGAGGGACCGGCTTTTTGCAGATCACCGGGTGTCACCTTTTCAAGCATGGCCTTCTGCTTTTCTGTCTGATTAAGAAGCTTTTCATTCTCTTTCAGCAGCTTCTTTATCTTCTCTTCCAGTTCCTGGTTCTGCTTGGCAAGCCGGGCTATCCTTTTAACCAGTTTATCCTGTGATTCTTTACTCATAGTTATTTTTGCTTGAACTTTAAATATACAAATTAACTTACTTCCTGTATCTATGACACCGGCATTATTTGTATTTTTGAAACGAATATGGTTATGGCGAACTTATAATAGATATATGCTTGAGAAGACAGAGGGCATAGTACTGCATACCATAAAACATTCCGACACCGGGATCATCACACATATTTTTACAAAAAAGTATGGCAGGCTGAGCTTTATAGTAAAGGGTGTCAACAGTAAAAAGGGAAATACCCGGAAAGTATATTTCCAGACGTTGCAACCACTGAGCATAGAGTTCTACTACCGGGAAAAACGGGATCTGCATATCATTAAAGAGGCCTCCCCCCTCTTCAATTATTCAAACCTGCCATATGATATCAACAGGAACAGCATCATTATGTTCCTTGCGGAGGTGCTGTACAAGGCCCTGAAAGAGACCGGTCCCGATGAGCATCTGTATCAGTACCTTATTGAATCACTTGAATACCTTGATGCCGAAAACAGGCCTGTGCCTAATTTTCATATAGGCTTTATAATAGGACTGGCCAGGTTCCTTGGCTTTGCCCCTTCAAATAATTTCAGCAGCGCCCTGACTTATTTTGATATGCAAAACGGTATTTATACATCAGCACCGCCACTGCATGGCTATTATATGGAAAAGGAGTATTCGGCATTGCTAAACACTTTCCTTCGTTCAAATATTGCTGATTGTAATAATATATCTCTCAGTGGTCATAAAAGAAAAGAATTCCTTGATGATATGCTGCTTTTTTACTCACTACAGCTTTCAGGGTTCAAAAATCTCCGCTCACTGAAAATATATTCTGAAATATTCAGCCAGGCTAATAAATAAGGCTTATCGTGAATACATATTTTCATTATATTAGCAATTGTAAAAATGAAAAATGGCACTTATACCTTCAATAATTAACTGGCTTAACACCAAAAGGATGGTCTCCATTGATATGTTCAAGACCTATCCTTACGAGGTGCAACTGGAAACATTTATCAACCTTCTGAACACTGCTTCTGACACTACATGGGGGGAGCATTATAAATATAAAAATATTGATTCGATACACCAGTACCAGGAGACAGTCCCTATAGGCACCTATACAGATCTTGAACCCTATGTTGAAAGACTGCGCCAGGGTGAAAAGGACCTGCTGTGGCCCGGTGATATCAGGTGGTTTGCAAAATCATCCGGCACCACATCGTCAAAAAGCAAGTTCATACCCGTAAGCCGCGAAGCACTTGATGAATGCCACTTCAGGGGAGGCAAGGATGTGCTGGCTATCTACTCAAGGATGAAGCCGGACACAAAAGTTTTTGCAGGCAGGGGACTCACACTGGGAGGCAGCCACAGGGTTAATAATTTCAGTAACGACTCATTGTATGGCGACCTGTCGGCTATACTGATAGAAAACCTGCCCCTGTGGGCCGATCTGATGAAATCGCCACGTGCAAAGATAGCCCTGATAGAGGACTTTGAGGAAAAGATGGAGAAGATAGCACGCAGGACGGTTAACCAGAATATAAGATACCTGGCAGGTGTGCCCTCATGGTTCCTGGTGCTGCTAAAATATATCCTCGAATATACAGGAGCAAAGAACCTGCTGGAGGTATGGCCCGACCTTGAACTTTTCTGTCACGGTGGCATCAGCTTCAAGCCTTACCGCGAACAGTATAAAAAAATTATCCCCTCGGATAAAATGAACTATCTCGAATCATATAATGCCTCAGAAGGGTATTTCGGCATACAGGACGACCTCACTGCAGATGATATGCTGCTGATGCTTGATTACGGTATATTCTACGAGTTTGTAAAAACAGAAGATATAAACTCTCAATTCCCGAAAGCATACACGGTGGCCGATGTCAAAACGGGTGTTAATTATGCTATGGTTATATCCACCAACGGTGGATTATGGAGGTATATGATAGGAGACACGATAGTGTTCACACAGTTATTCCCTCATAAGTTCAGGATCACCGGGCGCACAAAACACTTTATCAATGCCTTTGGTGAAGAAGTAATTATTGAGAACGCTGAAAAGGCTCTCGAGACCGCATCGTCCAAGACAGGTGCGCTGATAACGGACTATACCGCCGGACCTTATTTTATGAGCACTACGTCAAAAGGACACCATGAATGGATAATAGAGTTTGAGAAGGAACCTGAAAACCTCGAACTATTCGTGGACCTGCTTGATAACAGCCTTAAATCATTAAACTCAGACTACGAAGCCAAAAGGTTCAAGGACCTCACCCTCACCAAGCCCTCTGTTATCGTAGCTCCTGAAGGCACTTTCTACAGGTGGCTTGAGAAAAAAAACAAGCTGGGCGGACAGAACAAGGTGCCCAGGCTTTCCAACGACAGGCAGTACCTTGATGAATTACTTGATTTTATGTGATAAGGAACTTAATTATTTTACTAATTTTATATACTGAAAATATAAAGGACAGGTATGCATATCGCGATAGCAGGAAATATTGGCTCCGGCAAAACAACGCTTGCCGGCTTATTATCAAAACATTATGGATGGGAAGCACATTACGAGGACGTTGAAGAGAACCCCTACCTTAATGATTTCTACGACGACATGCAGAGATGGTCCTTTAACCTGCAGATATATTTCCTTAACTCACGCTTCAGCCAGATCATCGAGATAAAAAAGATGGATAAAACGATTATCCAGGACAGGACAATCTATGAGGACGCCTATATCTTTGCGCCCAACCTGCATTCGATGGGACTGATGTCTACCCGCGACTTTGAAAATTATTTCACCCTGTTTAACCTGATGAGCTCTCTTATCGAACCGCCAGACCTGCTCCTGTACCTGAGGGCTTCGGTGCCCACACTGGTTAACCAGATACAGAAGAGGGGGAGGGATTATGAAAACTCCATCAGGATAGACTACCTGAAAAGGCTGAATGAGAGGTATGAAGCATGGATAGAGTCATATAAGCTGGGTAAGATACTTATTATAGAAGCCGATGCTTATGACTTCCCGGATAACACAGATCACCTGCGCCAGATAATAGATAAGATCGATGCAGAACTGCACGGTCTTTTTTAAATATATTACTGTCTAACTAAAACAAATATCTTATGAACTGCATCGGAAGAAAACTTTTTCTGCCTGCAATGCTCATCCTTGCTGTAAGCGGAGCATCTTTGGCACAAACAGGAGGGGATGCCGTACCCCTCGACCCGGCAATACGCACGGGGACACTCAAAAACGGCATGACCTATTATATCAGGCATAACGGAGAGCCTGAGAAAAGAGCCAGCTTCTATATTATTCAGAATGTTGGTGCACTGCTGGAAGAAGATGACCAGAACGGTCTGGCCCACTTCCTGGAACATATGGCCTTTAACGGAACAGAGCATTTCCCGGATAAGGATGGAGGTGTAATCAGCACACTCGAAAAACACGGTGTTGCCTTTGGCCGTAATATCAACGCCTTTACGGCATTTAATGAAACAGTCTATAATATCAGTGATGTGCCCGTTGAGAATCCCGGACTGCTGGATACATGCCTGCTGGTCCTTAACGACTGGTCCAATTACCTCCTTCTCAGCGAAGAAGAGATAGATGCCGAAAGAGGGGTGATAACCGAAGAATGGCGCACACGCCGCACGGCCCAGTTCAGGATGACCTGGGAATTCCTGCCCACACTGCTGGCAGGATCAAAATATGCCGAAAGGGATATTATAGGTGATATTGATATCATACGCGATTTTGATTACCAGACCCTGCGCAATTTTTACCACGACTGGTACCGGACAGACCTGCAGGCTATCGCCATAGTGGGAGATATAGATCCAGAAGCCATGGAAGAAAAAGTGATAGCCATGTTCTCAGCCATACCCCCTGTTGAGGACCCGCCGGAGAGACCTTTCTTTGAGGTGCCCGGACATGATGATATGCGCTATGTAATGGTAACAGACAAGGAGGCATCACAGCATTCGGCCGACCTGTATATAAAGCACAGGGCGGTTGACCCCTCAGACAAGGGCACAGGCTATCTGAAAAACCAGTATATCAGAACCCTCTTTAACTCAATGATGTCTCAGAGGATTAATGAGCTATTACAAAAAGGGACACCCCCTTTCGTTAGTGGCTCAATAACATATTCCGGCTTTGTCCGCGGCTATGACGTGCTCACCATAGGAGCCAGCTACAGGAAGGGTGAGGGTGAGAAAGCATTTGAAGCAATCTATAAGGAAGCCGAAAGAGTAAAAAAGCATGGCTTCACGGAAGGCGAACTGGAAAGGGCAAAAGCAAAAATGATATCCAACTGGGACAACTACTATAAGGAAAGGGATAAGATAGATAATGATACCTGGGCAGGTAATATTCAGCAACATTTCCTTATTAATGAACCATTGCCTTCCATAGAATATGAGTATCAGAAAGTAAAAGAAACACTGCCCCGGATAAGCCTTGCCGAAGTGTCGGCCATGGCAAAAGAGTGGATAACAGATAAAAACCGTGTGCTTTATGTACAGGGACCGGCAGAGGAGGAAGCCGGGTACCTGGAAGAGCAACAGGCCCTGGAGTTGATGGAAAAGGTAGAAAGCTCAGAACTGGAAGCCTATGCAGATGCCGCATCCGGAGAATCATTGATAAACGGCATACTGCCCGGCGGTGAGGTGATCAATACAAGGGAACTGAGCGACTTTGATGCCCTCGAATGGACCCTGGACAACGGTGCAAAAGTAATATACAAAAAAGCCGGGTATGAGAAAGACAATGTAACACTCAGGGCATTCTCTTTCGGCGGAACATCACTTATTGATGATGAATTCATGCCGGAAGCATCATTGCTGTCAACACTGGCCCTGGCCTATGGGGCAGGAGAATTTGATAATATAGCCCTGCAGAAAATGATGTCAGGAAAGAAAGCTTCTGTGAGTATTAACCTGTCCGAGGCAGTGGAGGGTTTCAGCGGATCATCAACGCCAGCCGACTTCGAGACCATGATGCAGCTTCTTTACCTGCGCTTTGAAGAGCCCAGGTTCGACCGCGAGGCACATAATGCACTGGCAGGCAGGTTTGCGGCCATGATGGAAACAATGAATAATAATCC
>JAWLFR010000217.1:0-2501 GCA_041685495.1 Bacteroidales bacterium | reverse complement strand
CAAAAAAATAACAATTCCGGATAAAGGCGAAAAGACAATCGGACTTTTCGAAAAATACCTCACAGTATGGGTCGCCCTGGGAATACTGGCCGGCATAGGTCTGGGTTATATATTTGGCGATTCAATTGAAGTTATCAGCAGTCTGGAATTTGCCCGGGTTAACATCCCCGTAGCTGTTTTAATCTGGCTCATGATCTATCCGATGATGCTTCAGATTGATTTTACGAGTATTAAACAGGTGGGTAAGAAACCCAGGGGAGTTATATGGACGCTCATCATCAACTGGGCCATCAAACCTTTTACAATGGCGTTTTTTGCCTGGATATTCTTTTCAAAAATATACTCTGCGATAATTGATCCTTCCCTGGCCGGAGAATATATTGCCGGTGCCATCATTCTTGGCGCTGCCCCCTGTACCGCCATGGTTTTTGTATGGAGCTACCTCAGTGACGGCGACCCCAATTACACACTGGTTCAGGTTTCTGTAAACGACCTTATTATCCTGGTAGCCTTTATTCCAATTGTGGGATTATTGCTTGGCATTACCAATATCAGCATACCTTACGACACACTGGTGGCCAGCGTTATCATTTTTGTGGTTATTCCCCTGCTTGCCGGGGTAATCACACAACGAATGCTGATAAAACGACGTGGAGATGAATGGTTTAAGAAAAAGTTTTTACCGGGATTAAAGCCGGTGAGTATTATTGCCCTGCTGGTTACCCTGGTACTGCTGTTTGCTTTCCAGGGACAAAATATCCTTAACAATCCGCTGATTATATTACTTGCTGCCGTACCCCTGGTTATTCAAACTTACTTTATCTTTTTCCTGGCCTGGTTCGGAGGAAGATTACTGAAACTTCCCTACCCTACCTGCGCACCCGCAGCAATGATCGGGGCCAGTAACTTTTTCGAACTGGCCGTAGCTGTGTCCATTGCACTTTTCGGACTAAATTCCCCGGCAGCACTGGTAACCGTAGTAGGCGTTCTGGTTGAAGTGCCTGTTATGTTATCGCTTGTGGCACTGGCTAAGCGGTGGAAATATTAATGTGGAAGATGCGTTAATTGATAACATTTGTCAACCCGGCGCTGCGCTTAAGGAAAAAATGGTAAAGATTCTTATTTTTACAAAAAAATAAGCATATGTACAGGATCCATCAGACATATATAAAAGCAGACATGAAGATGTCAGTCCTCCTGAACGACAACCCCATGCTTCTGCTTATGCTTGAACACCTCAATATTGATTTTGCCGTACGCGATAAAACAGTCGGGCAGATATGCGGTGATAATAAGGCTGACCCCGGGGTGTTTATGCTGATAGCTAATATGTATAACGGTTTTTACCCGGCCCGGGATGAGATAGAAAGCATCACCGATATATCCATGATAATCGATTTTCTGAAAAACAGCCATAACTATTATAAAAATGACAAATACCCTGAAATAAAGCACTTTATTGAACGTTTGCAGTCAAAGCACAAAGGCAGCAATATAGGCCTGGTGGAGCAGTTCTTCAATGAATACTTTGAGGAGGTGCTTGAGCATCTGGACTATGAAGACGAAATAGCCTTTCCATATTTCTGTCAGCTGAGTACAGGCAAAGGGAAAGGAAAACCCGGAAAGTCAAAATTCTCCGTTAATGAATACAGGGAGCACCATACGGATATTGAAACCAAGCTTACCGACCTTAAGAACCTTCTCCTGAAACATATATCAATAGAAAATGAATTGCCTCTCAGAAGAAAATTCCTGGTCAGTCTTTTTGAGCTTGAATATGACCTGAATATTCATTCCATGATAGAGGAAATGATACTGCTGCCGGTTGTAGATAAACTGGAAAGAAAGATTAAATGAAGAAAACCAGGATTAATATCGCCATTGTTGAATCCTCCGAAATAATTTTCGAAGGGCTCTCAAATATTCTGCACAGGTTTGATAAGCAGTTTAACCTGTACAGGGCATATAACCTGGACGAGATCAATAACCTGATGATAAGGGTGAATATTGACATTGCCATTATCAACCCATCCTTCATTCAGAATAAGGAGCAGGAGTTTATAAAGCTCAGAAAGAGAAACCCTGAAGTATTCAGTATAGCCCTTGTTTATACCCTCTTTGACAGCTCGCTGCTAAATGAATTTGATGAATCCATCCATATCACAGACAGTCCGGATATTATGCTAGGTAAGATAAGCAGATCATATGAAGAGCGGCGCAATAAAAGCCATGACCAGCTTACCCGTCGTGAAACCGATGTGCTGGTCCAGCTCGTAAAAGGACTGTCAAACAAGGAGATAGCCGATGTCCTGAATATCAGTATTCATACTGTTATCAGTCACCGCAAAAACATAATTGAAAAGACAGGTATAAAAAGTCTGCCCGGACTGACAATTTATGCGATATCCAATAATATAATTCCCCTCGATTAACTCCCATAGTAATACCCTACCCCTTTTCATTGGGATAAAAGAGGTCAAAACCACTATTTCACGGGATAT
>JAWLFR010000216.1:0-2507 GCA_041685495.1 Bacteroidales bacterium | reverse complement strand
TCGTCTGAGCGAATAAAATAAATACTGTATTCATAGTTCTAATTTTTAATTGTTACGGATGCTCTCCTGTTTTTTGCTCTTCCTGCATCGCTACTGTTATCTTCTGCAGGTTCTTTTTCACCTTTTGAATCTATTGTAATCCTGTCAGACGGAATACCCTTACTTTCAAAATAATCCTTAACGCTATGTGCCCTGCGGTAACCCAAGGCCATATTGTACTCATCCGATCCTATTGCATCAGTGTGACCGGTAATATGAAGTCCGGCAGCAGAATTGCGAAGCAAATATGCCATTGACTTCTCATAATATGCAGAGATAGATGAATCAGGTTCAAATGAAGATACATCAAATGCAAAGTATATCAGCAGGTTCTCCGGTATCACATCAGCTTGTACGTCCATGGTGTCAGCCTGTACATTCAGGGTGTCAGCCTGTGAACCAGCAGCCAGGGAATCATTTGCAATCTGGCCGCTGACAGAGATGGTTTCCTTTTCATTGCACAAATCCTTTATCTTGCATACATACAAATATGATGAAAACGCTGCCCAGCCAAGAAAAACCAGTAATCCGGTTAATATAATTTTCATGTCACTATAACTTCTTTATGTGGAGTAATTAATATTCTATAAAGGTAGATACAGGCAGGGCTAATCTGTTACATAACTTTACAAAATGTTTACATCATTCACAGGCTGCCTTTGGCTTATTCCACAGAGGTCTTTGACGGAAACCATGGAGGGTTTTGGCTTAAACTATAAAGGGCATAGCAGGATAAAACCGGCACCGGTCAAGAATGACAATTATATATGTAAATAATGTAACTCTTTAATAAAGTTGTGTAACATTTTAAGCTCTGGCAGCACTAACTTTGTTCAATACTATTTAACGCAAATAATTAAATAAAATATTTTATGAAAAAGATTAATGTGAGTTTAGCCATGATTCTGAGCCTTATGCTGATATCGGCAGGTTGCGCCTCATGGAATAAATCTCAAAAAGGTGCTGCTGCAGGCACTGCAGCGGGTGCCGGAATGGGTGCTGTAATAGGAAAAGCATCAGGTAATACCGCTCTCGGTGCCATTATCGGAGCCACCGTTGGCGGTGCTACAGGTGCCATAATAGGAAACCAGATGGACAAACAGGCCGAAGAGATAGAAAGCAAAGTGCCTGACGCAAAGGTTGAGCGGGTAGGTGAAGGCATTGTGGTGGAGTTTGACAGTAATGTACTGTTTGGTTTTGACAAATCGGCTTTATCATATACGGCAAAGGAAAACCTTGACAAACTTGTTGTTGTGCTTAATGAATACAAGGAAACTGATATTGAAATACAGGGTCATACCGATAATACAGGCAGTTTGGAATATAACCAGCAATTATCTGAAGAGCGCGCCCATGAGGTGTCAGACTACCTGGCGGATCAGGGCATTACCGGCAGCCGGTTAACCATCAAAGGATTTGGGGAGACTGCACCTAAATATGATAATGATACAGAAGCCGGACAAACACAGAATCGCAGGGTTGAGTTTCTGATTACAGCAAATGAAAAGATGAAGGCCGAAGCTGCAGAAGCAGCAAAAAATAAATAAAGGAAGTTTCTTACCCGGGACTTCCGGTCAGGAATATTTTAAAAGAATTAATTGAACAAAAAAGACATAAAATGATAAAAAGACTAACTGTAATTGGATTAGTATTATTTCTTTCGGCTTCGCTGGCGATGGCCCAGACTGCTGAAAAAGGGAAAATGTCATTTGGAATACTTGGTGGTGTTAACTTTCAGACTCTGACAGGGACAGACCACTCGGGTGGTGACCTTGACAATGATATGCTGATTGCTTATCACGCCGGTATCAATATACAGGTACCAATTGCACCTGAATTCTATTTTCAGCCCGGCTTACTTTACTCTTTAAAGGGTGCAAAAAATACATCGGGTTCTGTTACCAGTTCAACTAAAGTCTCTTATATTGAACTGCCACTGAATTTTGTTTATAAAGGGAGACTGGGTAATGGGTTCTTTATGCTTGGCTTAGGACCTTATCTGAGCTATGGTATAGGTGGTAAAGTGACCACTACGGGAGGAGACGCTTCCCTGGATACTGATGTTGAGTTTCAGAACAGTGTAGCGCTTACCGATCCACTGACAACAACATATTTCACCCCTTTTGACGCCGGCGGTAACATTTTTGCCGGATATGAAACGGGCGGAGGCTTATTCATTCAGCTCAACACACAATTAGGCATGATGGAAGTTAACCCGGAGAATGCCTGGTTTGAAAATGATGAGGCATCCATTAAGCATGTAGGTTACGGACTTTCACTGGGATATAGATTCTAATTTAGGTTTTAGGGTTAGGTTTGGTTAGATTAGGGTTAGTAAGGGCCGCCTCTGGAGACAGAGGCGGTTTTTTTAGATAAAAAAAGGCCCCGTTGCCGGGACCTGAAAATAAAAACGTGGTCAGGTAAGAAAATAATCAATTACTCTTAAGTGAAAGCCTGAAATTTCCCCT
>JAWLFR010000077.1:0-10316 GCA_041685495.1 Bacteroidales bacterium | reverse complement strand
CCGTCAAAACAATCATGCCTGTTATTGAGTCCGCTGAGCTCATTTTCATTTACCTGCAGCAGCTTACTGTAAAATGTTTTGCTGTATTCATGCCGGTTATATTTCTTCAGCAGGAAAATAAAGATAATAACAGCGACCAGGAAAGAGGCGAGTGCAGGCACAGGGCTTACCCCCCATAACAGGAACAGCAGTGCCAGTCCCACGATAAAAACCACCAGCCTCGACATTGAAAGAACAAAAAGGCGCTTCCCCTCCTTATCCACCAATTGTCTGTATAATAAAACATTATCGCTATATGTCTGTTGCATGAGTTTGGTTTTTCACTATGTTATCCTTATCATTCCTTTACCAGGTCAAGGGCCTTAACACCAAATATCACCCTTTTTCCCGAATAATAATTACCGCTGTTATCAAATTCCCATATCCATTCCTCCACCCTTTTGCCTTCAGGCAGGGAGCAAAAGACCAGCTTATTGTCGGCTACTATTTCATCCTCTGTCTTCAGGTACTCAACATAATCTGTGATAAGCACTGAATCAACAGCCTTAAGATACCTGGTATGAGCCCTTTGCATATTCTTTCTGAGCAGTCTCAGCTCCTTATAGCTCATGCCCCCCTTACGGACGAGGTAGTCAACGGGGAGACTGTCAAGCTGTGTCAGGATATTAACAGAAAAAACCAGTCCCGCTTCAAAACCCGGATCATACACGGGCATCTCCATACTGCTTACAGCTGTACCCTTACGGTATGCATCCCATATCTCTGTCAGCGCTCCCCCGGTGATATCCTGACTGTACAGTTCAACATTGTCTATCTTAGACACCTTATGTCTTACCTGGGGAGGATGCAGTACATCTACCAGCCTCACTTTCCGGCACTTCTTTGCTGCCTCTTCAAGCGGTATATCCAGCAGCCATCCACTGCCCAGGAAGGTAATGATATCAGGCTTATGAAGATCTACCGAATCAAGAATATATTTCCTGCACCTCCACAGGTGGCTGTCCCACTGCCCCATCTCCCTGAGGTACCTGTTTATTATACCCTGCTGGTCATTCTTATAGCCAAGTCTCCTTGTAATATGTCTTTTTACTTCATTGCCGCTCATCCTTCCTCATTTGTTCAAGTTCGCGGTTCATTAGTGTCTGCATAGCTGATGCCAGCCTGTCAGGGTCATCACTCATAAATTCTGAGGGCTTAACAGGCTTAAGAACTTTCAGTTTCAGTCTGTGTCCCGAGCTCAGTATCATGCCTTTACCCCTGAACACCTCACCTGTTCCATCTAACAACACGGGCAATATTGGGGTACCGGTGTTAAGTGCCAGCCTGAATGCTCCACTTTTAAACCGTCCTATCTTATCGCCGGGTAAACGCATGCCTTCAGGGAAAATAAATATTGATTCACCGCTTCTGAGCGCCTGTTCAGAGCGTTTCATCATACTGATAACACTATCCTTACTTCCCCTGGTCACAGGTATATACCCTGCCATACGCATTGACTGTCCCAATACAGGCACCCTGAAATTTTCCACTTTCGACACCCACCTGAAGCTCATACCAAGGTATTTCATAAGGGGTATATCAAGCAATGACTGGTGATTGGATATCATAACATAATTCTGTCCGGACTCATAGTTCTCCCTGCCCGATACTTCAACCTTCCATAATGGACTGGCAGCTATAAGCACACGTCCCTGGAAGGTAAGCATACGGTGGGCCATAAGCCTGCCCTTACCAAAAGGGCTGCCTGCCAGCCACAGCAAAAAGGTGAAGGGAAACATAATGATTACAAACAGTATGCTAAAAACCAGTGTATAAAAAGACCTCACAGTATCCATAAGAGCTACATTAAAAAGTTAAATATCAAATCATCATCAGCGCTTAAAGAATTTTTCTTCAGCATGCGGGATATATCCTCATAGTTATGCCTTGTGCCCGGCAGCAATGATTCCACTGCTGACCACTGTGGGGGACCGGAAAATTCACAGCTGCTGATAACACCGGCGGATACCTCCATATTTATATACGCCGGCTCATCCATAATATGAAAATTATTTGTAAAGGTATAATCCGGACCATAAGCATAATTCCATTCCCAGGTCCGGTACTTTTCTTCCTTTAGCTTATTTATGCTGGCGGTCTCGCTACCCCTTAAGGCATGCCCCACTGCCGGTGTGCTGCTCCCTGCTATATGGTCAAGCAAGTCTGTTTTCAACTCCTGTACATCCCTTATGCCCGTCAGCATTCCTTTCAGGTTACCCGTCTCCGACGGGTTCGACTGCACCGCCCTGCTTTTAATGAGTGCAGTACCTTTCTTAAGGCATTCGGACATAAGCTCCAGGTCGGCAGAGAATAATAAGGTGCCATGATGCAGCACCCTGTTTTTAAAGACATGCTCAGCATTACCTGATATTTTCAGCTTACCCGCCCTTATCCCGTTCTTTTCGCCCCTGCGGGCATCAACACCGTGCTTTTTTAAAAAGGCAATAATCTCCCTGTTATATTCTGAAAAGTTAACCTTCTTTCCATCGGGAATGCTTTTAATATATGTATAATTCAGGTTCCCTTCATCATGATATACCGTGCCTCCCCCTGATATCCTCCTGATAAGGGGTATGTTATATTTCCTGAGGCACCTCGGGTTAACTTCTTCAGCGGGGTTCTGATGCTTGCCGGTAATAAGGCAGTGGCTGTTTACATAAACAAGGAATACATCTTCATCAGTATTACTGAAAAAATATTCCTCGGCGGCCAGGTTAAACCACGGATCATTATTATTGAGATCAATTATCAGCATCACTCATGTTTTCCGTCCTGCTTAAATCAGAATTTCTCATAATCCTGCCTTCAAGGAAGCCGTACAGTAAAAGGAAGGCGTATGCAATAAGCGTACCCAGCAATGCCCCCCCTATTATATCGCCCGGATAATGCACACCGAGGTATACCCTGCTGTATGAAACAAGGGCTGCCCAGAAAAGTATGCCGGCCGTAAACCATTTTTTTCGCAAAAGACCAAGGCTGAGCACCGCCACGGCAAATGAGTTAGCGGCATGTGATGAAACGAAGCCGTATAAGCCCCCGCACTTATTGTTAACAGTATGTACCAGTCCCGACAGTTCCGGCTCATGACAGGGTCTCAGCCTCTGGAATACTTCCTTGAAAGCATGCACTGACAGCTGGTCAGAAGCAGTAACGGTGAGTATGATTATTGGTATGATCAGCAACAGTGAGCGCTTATATTTAATACCCAGCATAACCAGGATAAAAGCATACAGTGGCACCCAGATCAATTTGGAGCTTATAAGCGCCATAACATCATCCCACCACGGTGAGTTGATAGAGTTAAGAAAAAGAAATATTTCCTGGTCAAGCTTTTCCATTAAACAGGTAATTGTATCTGTCATTCATTAAGTGATCTCCACAGAATATCTTTCAGGCTGTCTATGCCCAGTCCGCTTACCGAGGAGATAAATACAGCCGGAGATGTATCTATCTCCTTGCGTACTTCATCCATCAGCTCATCATCCAGCATATCTGATTTTGTGATAGCCAGCACCCTCTTCTTGTCGAGCAATTCCGGGTTATACCTGGCCAGCTCATCCAGCAGCACCCTGTATTCATCCATTATATCATTGCTGTCGGCAGGCACCATAAAGAGCAGTACGGAATTTCTTTCAATATGTCTTAAAAACCTGGTACCAAGACCTTTCCCCTGGTGGGCGCCTTCTATTATGCCTGGTATATCAGCCATAACAAAGGATCTGTAGTCGCGGTAAGCAACAATCCCCAGGTTTGGCACCAGGGTGGTGAAGGCGTAATCAGCTATCTTAGGTTTTGCAGCCGACACAACGCTCAGCAGCGTTGATTTACCTGCATTGGGGAAACCCACCAGCCCCACATCAGCCAGCACCTTAAGCTCAAGCACAAACCATGCCTCCTGTTCCGGCTCACCGGGTTGTGAATACCTGGGGGTCTGGCGCACTGATGACTTGAAATGAACATTACCGAGTCCACCGCGGCCACCCTTCAGCAGCACCCTTTCCTCACCATCTTCTGTTATCTCCATCAGCTGACTTCCTGTTTCAGCATCTTTTGCCACGGTCCCCAGGGGCACATCCAGGTATTTATCCTCTCCATCGGCTCCAGACTTCATGGATGATGATCCGGGCAAGCCGTTACCGGCAAATACATGCCTCTGGTATTTCAGGTGTATCAGGGTCCATAACTGCTTATTACCCCTCAGTATTATATGGCCGCCGCGACCTCCGTCACCCCCGTCAGGTCCTCCCTTGGGCACATATTTTTCCCGGCGCAGGTGTGAAGATCCACCTCCTCCCCTGCCCGAGCGGCAGAAAATCTTTACATAATCGACAAAATTACTTCCTGGCATATTTTATATTACATGCATTCTTCAAGTACCTTCTTCAGGCGTATGAATATCTCTTCTATATCACCCATACCATTAACCGGCAAACATTTACCCTGTTTCTTATAATAATTTATTACAGGTTCTGTTTTCTCCTTATATACAATAATCCTGTTCTTCACTACACTTTCATCCCTATCGTCAGGCCTCTCTGATTCAGCCGCCCTGGCCAGAAGTCTTTTAACCAGTTCATCATGCTCAACCTCCAGCACCAGCATCTTGCAAATTGTGGTGTTCTTCCTGGACAGCATCTTATCAAGGGCAATGGCCTGTTCAACGGTGCGCGGGAAACCATCGAAAATAAATCCCACGGCACCAGGATTTGAATCAATCTTTTCCGAAATCATTTTTATCACCACCTCATCAGGGACGAGCTCCCCCCTTTCCATCATGCCCGACACTTTCTTTCCCAGCTCTGTGCCGGCAGTTATTGCCTCTCTTAGCATATCGCCGGTTGACAGGTGGATAAGGTTGAACTCAGCGGCCAGCTTTACCGATTGAGTGCCTTTGCCTGAGCCTGGCGGGCCGAATAACAAAAAATTAATCATCTGTATTAGTTTATAGGTTTATCCATTCCCGTCCTTAACAACCCTGTAAACAGATCTCAGGTTCCTGCCCAGACCGTCAAAATCAAGTCCATAGCCAATAACAAAATCATTGGGTATCTCAAATCCTGTATAATCAATCCTGTGTGATCCTGTATATGCGTCCGGCTTTATTAATAAGGAAGCTACTTTAATTTCATCGGGACCTTTGTCCTGCAGATCGTCAATAATACCGTCGAGGGTACGCCCTGTGTCGATGATATCCTCCACAATGATCACGCTTTTACCTGCCAGGTCTTCGTTAAGCCCTATAAGTCGCCTCACTGATCCGCTCGACCTGTCTCCGTCATATGATGACAGTTTGAGGAACGACAATTTTACATCCATATTAATATCCCTCAACAGGTCGGCAGTGAAAACAAAGGAACCGTTTAATATACTTATAAAAAGAACATCCTTCCCCCTGTGCTCTTTCTCTATCTGAGCAGCCATCTGCTTTACCTTATCCAGTATTTCTTTTTCCCCGATAAATACTTCAAAGGTCTTGTCATATATTTTTATTGTATTCATGTGCAGGAAGAATGATAGATTCAAATAATGATGCGAAAATATAAAATATATGCCTTATTTTTGTCCCAAATTACAAATAAAAACAGCATAATATGGAGCCAAGAGTAAGCATTATTATGGGGAGCACTTCTGACCTTCCCGTTATGGAGAAAGCAGCAGCCATCCTTAATGATTTTAAGATACCCTTTGAGATCAACGCCTTATCAGCCCACAGGACGCCTGACGAGGTTGAGAAATTTGCCGGAGAGGCAGCAGACAGGGGTATAGAAGTGATTATTGCAGCAGCAGGCATGGCTGCACACCTGCCGGGGGTTATAGCGGCCATGACCACCATACCTGTTATAGGAGTACCTGTTAAGGCATCGCTGGAGGGACTGGATTCACTGCTTTCCATAGTACAGATGCCCCCCGGAATACCCGTTGCCACGGTAGGCATTAACGCAGCACAGAATGCCGGTATACTGGCAGCACAGATTATTGCCACTGCCGATGATGATATACGCAGGGAGCTGATTGACTTCAAGTCAAAGCTGAAAGATAAGATCGTAAAAGCCAACAGCCAGCTTAAAGAAGTCAAATACGATTATAAAACCAATTGATACTGCGCCCATATCATATTCTTTACATATTGCATTATTGCCTTTTACCATTTTATTTGATAACTTGAGATGGGATTAAAAAGTCATTTATGCAAAAGAAAAAATCGCTGCAAAAAATTTTACTTATCTCCGCCCTGTGCCTGACGGGTATTGCTGTATACCCTCAGAACCCTTTCAGCCTCTCTGCAGGTGCCAGGCAGGTAGGTCTTGCTTACGCCTCCGTGGCCACGGAGGGCTTCTGGGCAGGCTTTCATAACCAGGCCTCCCTTGCCTATATGGATAGTTGGTCAGCAGGTCTTAACCAGGACAACAGGTTCGGGCTGTCCGAACTGAGCAATAAGACATTCGGCATGGTTATACCATCGGTGCCCGGCGGTGCGCTTGGTATTGTATATTCATATTACGGCTACACCGAATACAACAGGCATACCATAGGCCTCGCCTATGGTATGAAACTGGGTAATAAAATATCGGCAGGAATACAGACAGACCTGTACTCAACACGTATAGCCGGTGATTACCGCAACAGGAATGACCTTACTGTTGAAGGAGGCATACAGTATAAGCCCTTTAATGACCTGGTGCTGGGTATTCATATATATAACCCTGTCCCCCCATCACTGCACGTAAGTGATATCCCCCTGGTCATGAAAGTGGGTGCTTCGTACAGGTTTGCTTCCTCCTTTTTGGCCATGGCGGAAATGGAGGCCAGTGATTACGGCAAGACAAATATCAGGCTGGCTGCCGAATATGAGTTCGCGGGCAACCTGTTTCTGCGTGGCGGATTGATGAGCAATCCGCTGGGCATTGCTTTCGGAACCGGGTATTCCGGACGTATATTCCAGGCTAACCTGGGTTTTATATCGCATGAAAACCTGGGCCTGACACCTTCACTGTCGCTGGTAATATTTATAAGGTAGAGCATGAAATTACGGTTGCACATCATAGCTGCAGCCCTGGTAATTTCACTGCAAAGCCTTTATGCGCAGGATCATTTATCAGGGCATATAATAAATTTGCTGGAAGATATGGCTCTTTCTTCCGGCGAGGATATGCAGGCTGCTGATTATGCTATGGCCATCAGCTCGCTGGCAGAAGATCCGGTAAATATCAATTCGGGTGATATTAACGAGATAAAAAGGCTCTTCTTCCTGACGGTGTTCCAGGCACACAGCCTGATTGACTACACAGAAAAGCATGGTAATATACTGTCTGTCATGGAGATAAGCTATATACCCGGCTTTGACAGGGAGCTGGCCGGTTTAATTGAACCCTTTATTGAATTCGGATCTTCCGGCAAATCCGGGACCGGCAACGCTAATTATCACCTCAGGTCTGTCAGCAATTTTATAAAATATCCTGCAGGGGAAGAAGATGAAAAATATATAGGCGGCAACTATAAACTTCTGTCAAAGGTAAGGGTCAGCAGGGGGCCGGTAAAAGCATATATCACGGCCGAGAAGGATAAGGGGGAGGCCGTCCTTCTGCCCGGGCACCGTCCAGACTTCCTCTCGGGCAATATCTCTTACAGTCCGGGTACCGCCCTTAACACTATTATCATAGGCGATTACCGGGTGCGCTTTGGACAGGGGCTGACTGTATGGAACGGCTTTTGCCGTCCGCCGGTACCAACCGAGTCGAGGCCAATGAAAAACAGCAGCAGTATAATGCCATATTCATCGAGTGATGAGAATGATTTTTTCAGGGGCCTTGCTCTTTCATTCAGGATAGGTGATATAAACATCATGTCTTTCGCCTCTCTTAATATGACAGATGCCACCACCATTTATGATAAAAACAGTGATATGCACTATATCTCTTCCTTTTACAGTACAGGCATACATGACACCCCCACCAGCCTGATAAAAAGAAATGCTGTATCGGAAAGAGGTTACGGTCTTAATATTAACGGTATAAGAAAAAACCTCTACTTTGGCTTAAGTGCCGTGTACTCAGGATTTTCTCTTCCGGTATTACAGGGTGACAGACTCAGGGATATATATGATTTTGAAGGCAGTGAAAATGCATCTTTTTCCATCGATTATGCTTACCTTTTCCGTAATTCACAGCTGTTCGGCGAATTTGCGGTAAGCGCTGACGGAAAAACGGCCTTTCTGCAGGGTGTATCACTGAATCCCGGTGGCAGGGTAAGGTGTAATGTGATGTACTCAAGGGTTAACAGGGGGTATAATTCCTTTCACGGAATTGCCCCGGGCGGCAGGACCTTCAATAAGTTTAACAGCAGCATGCTTGCCAATATAGGAGCAGAGATATTACCAGGTCTCCGTTTTTCAGCCGGTTTTTTAAGCGATAAGGACCTGTGGTATAATAATATTTCCGGTCACTTTCCCTCATCCATGAAATACCTTCTCAGCATCAGGCTCCAGCCGGCCGGTCCGTCAGGCATTATATCACTGACAGCTGACCTCAGGCACCAGGCAGGTGAAAAGACACTCACACCCCTGCGTGGTATCAAAAAGAGTGTACCTTTTGAGAAGAGCAACCTGAGGCTTTCCATGGAGAGCCAGCCCTCCGATCGCTTATCATTGCGCACACGCATAGAGAAAGTGGTGATAGCGGGATCAGCAGACAGCGGTCTTCTGTGCTACCAGTCGGCTTCCTGCCTCTTCCCCCGCATATCCCTTGAGATACGTGGCCGGCTTACTGTATTCAGTACCGGCAGCTATGACACCCGTATATATGCATGGGAAGATGACCTGCTGTATAATCCGTATATCAGGGCCCTGTATAATGACGGGAGCAGGTCGTACCTGATGATTGTTTACAAACCTTCGGGCCTAATGTCCATGCGTATAAAATATGCTGTTTTAAATAAAAAGAGTGGAGAGGTCACAGAAAGGTCTGATGAACTGAAGTTCCAGGTAGCTCTCAGCTTTTAACTTCTGACGGCCTGATAGCCCGTATATTAAGCTGAAGGTTCTTATTGCCCTTAAAATCATTCATTTCTACGGTATAGCAGATATCAACAGGATGCCCTTCCTTGATTATCTTTAACATATTACTCTGCCCGAAAGCTATGGCAGGCAGGCTCACAGTACCTGTGGACTCACTGCAGAGGTCAAGCTTCAGATGCTCGCCGCCTGCACCTACCACCCTTCCCGTACCGGTATCATAAACCTTCCTGGTCATAAAGACAGGTGCCAGGTTATCCGGACCGTAAGGCTGAAACTGATCCAGTATACGGTAAAACTTATCCGTGATATCACTGAAGTCGAGTTCCATATCAATCAGTATACGCGGCACCATCTGGTCTTCATTTATTGTCTCTGCAACTACCTTTTCAAAGCGCTTAATAAAGAGAGGTACATTTTCTTTCTTTAGTGTCAGTCCGGCAGCATACATATGTCCCCCGAAGCTTTCCAGCAGGTCGCTGCAGGACTCAACAGCCTGGTAAAGGTCATAGCCGGTAACCGAGCGTGCCGAACCCGTGGCATAGCCGTTTGATTCTGTAAGGATAACGGTGGGCCGGTAATGTGTTTCTATCAGTCTCGATGCCACTATACCTATTACCCCTTTATGCCAGCCGGGATTATACAGGACTGTTGTGCGTGAATCCTGGTAGCTGCTGTCTTCGGCTATCATCCTGAGGGCCTCTGTGGTTATGGTCCTGTCTTTTGTCCGCCTTTTATTGTTGCAGTCACCTATCTCCCTGCTCATCTCCTCAGCCAGTATACCATCTTCTGATACCATCAGCTCAACAGCCTTATTGCCTGATTCCATACGTCCTGCTGCATTGATCCTTGGTCCTATCTTGAATACTATATCTTCAATGCCTATCCTTTTCCTTATATCTGAATGACTTATTATCTTGGCCAGCCCCATCCTCGGGTTCTCATTCAGCTGTTTAAGACCGTAATGGGCAAGTATCCTGTTCTCACCCGTAAGGGGTACTATATCAGATGCTATACTCACGGCAACAAGGTCAAGGTACTGCTTCAGCTCTTCAAACGGTATAGCGTTAATCATCGAATAGGCCTGTATCAGTTTAAAGCCCACCCCGCAGCCTGACAGGTCCTTATAGGGGTAGTTACATCCTTTCTGCCTTGGATCCAGCACTGCCAGGGCCTCCGGTATCTCATCGCCCGGCAGGTGATGGTCGCAGATTATGACATCCAGTCCCAGCTTATTGGCATACCTTATCTTTTCAACTGCCTTGAT
>JAWLFR010000008.1:0-39069 GCA_041685495.1 Bacteroidales bacterium | reverse complement strand
GAACCAGGTGGGAAGAGCCTGAAAGCAGGGGACTTACTAATGCAGTGCTGTCATCAACCGGTAAAAGGGCTTTATTCCAGTACCGGGGTGAAATAATAAGTGTGCCGGCAGAGAAAGGGAGCTGGAGAAATCTCAGCAATACAGCCGGCGCAGCCGACAGGTACCCCATATGGTCACCCGGAGGAGAGAAGGTAGCCTGGTTTACCGATGAGAGCGGTGAGTATGAGCTGGCCGTCGCAAACCAGGATGGCTCAGGTAAAAAAATATACAGCATACCTGATCCTACTTTTTTCTTCCGCCCGGCATGGTCGCCCGACGGCAGGTATATAGCCTTCACAGACACCCATTACAGGTTGCAGTATATACACCTGGAGACAGGCGATGTGAAGTATGTCGATTCAGAGACATATGCCCATCCTGACAGGTCTCTTAACCCTGTGTGGTCGCCCGACAGCAAATGGATAGCCTATGCTAAAATTCTTAATAACCAGTATAAGGCCGTTTTTGTTTATAATATTGAGAGTGGCGACATTCACAGGCTTACAGACGGCATGGCAGATGCCATAAGTCCCGTATGGGATGAATCAGGTAAATACCTTTACCTGCTGGCAAGCACAAATTACGGGCTTGGTACCGGGTGGCTGGATATGAGCGGCTATGATGTGGTAACAACAAGGTCGGTATATATGATACTTCTCGATGAAGATACTGAAAGCCCTTTCCTGCCGGAAAGCGATGAAGAAAAAGCAAAAAAAGATCAGAACGGTGATAAAAAAAGTGATAAGAAAGATGATAAAGAGAGTCCGGAAGATAAAGAGGTGAATGTAAAGATAGACCCTGAGAATATTGCCTCCAGGATAATAGCCATAGATATGCCGGAGAAAAATTACACCTCACTGCTTGCCGGTCCAAAGAACACTGTTTTTATCTCGGAGGTGCCAGAAGGATCAAGAACCCTTACACTACATAAATATGATATAGAGAAACGGGAGTCCGTTGAATTCATTAAGAATATATCTTATGTAACCAGCTCCCATGATAAATCAAAAATCCTTTACAGGACGGGTAGTAACTGGGCTCTTGCCTCAACTAAAAGTCCGGTTAAAAACCCGGGAGAGGATAAAATTGATCTTTCAGGTATCAGGATTAAAATAGAACCTGAAAAAGAATGGAAGCAGATATACAGGGAAGGATGGCGTTACCAGAGAGATTTCCTTTATGTGGACAATGTGCACGGTGCCCCCTGGGATAAGGTTTATGAATGGTATAAGCCATGGGTTGATCATGTAAAACACCGCTCAGAAATGAACTATATAATCGATATCCTGGGCGGTGAAGTGGCTGTTGGCCATTCCTATACCCGCGGCGGCGACTTCCCGGATATTGACAGGGTACCGGTGGGACTGCTGGGAGCAGACTACGGCGTACGCAATGGCAAATTTTATATAAAGAAAATATATACCGGGGAGGACTGGAACCCCAATCTCAGGGGTCCACTGGCACAGCCCGGAATGAAGGTAAAGGAAGGGGATTATATTATATCGGTAAACGGTAATGATATAAGTGCCGGTGATAATATCTTTAAATATTTTGAAGCCACTGCAGGCAGGCATATCACACTTACAGTCTCAGAAGACCCCTCAGGCAGTGATGCACATGAGGTCATGGTTATACCCGTAAGCAATGAGTCTTCCCTCAGGACAGCCGACTGGGTGGAAGGAAACAGAAAGCTTGTTGATGAGCTCTCAGGAGGTAAGATAGCCTATGTATGGCTGCCCAACACGGGAAGGGGCGGGTATAACTACTTCAACCGCTACTTCTTTGCCCAGCAGGATAAAAAAGGAGCCATAATTGACGAAAGAAATAATGGCGGCGGTTCAGCGGCAGACTATATTATTGATATACTGTCTCGTGAGCTGCTGGGCTATTTCAACTCCAGGACAACAGAAAGAAGGCCTTTTACCACTCCAATGGCCGGACTCTGGGGCCCCAAGGTCATGATAATCAACGAGAGGGCCGGATCAGGAGGCGACCTTATGCCCTATATGTTCAGGGAAAAAGACATTGGTCCCCTGATAGGCACACAGACATGGGGCGGACTGGTAGGCACATGGGATACACCTCCATTTATTGACGGCGGAGGGATGGTAGCTCCCAGGGGCGGCTTCTTTGATACCGATGGCGAATGGGCCGTTGAGGCAGTGGGCATTGCACCTGACATACATGTGATGCAGGATCCCGCAGAGGAAGCAAAAGGCAATGACCCGCAGCTGCTGAAGTCTATAGAAGAGACACTGAGACTGATAGAAACGGAAGGCATTGAGCTTAAAGAAGAACCGCCGGCACCGGTAAGATGGAGAAGGCCGGATTATTTCAAAATTGAGAAATAATACCGAAGATGCTTTCATGACATTCACCTTATAGTTCAGGTTCATACCGGTAAAACTATAGTTCAGATCCATACCGGACACACTTTAAATGGGCTGCAAGCCCTGAGGCTGCAGCTCATTTAAACTTTTATTCCGCTGTGTTGTTATTAAAATAAAAACTTAACATTATGGAAAGAAGAAAATTTTTAAGCACGGTAGGATTGGGAGCTGTAGCCGTCGCTTTGCCGGCAGACCTGCTCGCAACACCTGTATTCGATTTTTCAATTGATGATAACGGCGACTTCAAAGGGCATTCGTTCCCCGAACTGCCATATTCATATGACGCCCTTGAGCCATATATCGACAAGATGACTATGGAGATACATTATGACAGGCACCACAGGGGCTATTATAAAAAATACCTGGCAGCAATAGAGGGAAGCGAACAGGAGTCAATGCCTCTGTCCAAAGTCTTTGCAAAGGTATCCAAACTGCCGGCAGGCATAAGGAATAACGGGGGCGGGTATTATAACCACACCCTGTTCTGGAATAATATGAGTCCGGATAAAACAGAACCTTCAGACAAACTGAAGAAAGCAGTAGATGATGCCTTCGGCTCCTGGGATAAGTTCCGCGAGGCCTTCAGCAACCAGGCCGCCACACACTTTGGCAGCGGGTGGGCATGGCTGGTAATGGATGCCAACAAGAAACTTTTCGTGGGCAGCACCCCCAACCAGGACAACCCCCTGATGGATGTCTCCGAGCTGAGGGGTACACCACTATTGACCATTGATGTATGGGAGCATGCATATTATCTCAAGTACCAGAACAAAAGACCTGACTATATTGATGCATTCTGGAATGTCATCAACTGGGACGAGGTAAACAAGAGATTTGAAAAAGCTCTGACATTATAAATTACATTATAAATAGAAAGTAAGATATAAATATAAGAAATACATGAACACTCATCCCTTAACGGCTGTTTTCATACAATAACTACAGAGCCGTCTTTAAAACAGATTTAAGACGGCTTTTTTTATTTCATCAATTCAGTCCGTCCATTTATCAAATTATCATTAACATAACTGTAATAATTAATTTCTTTTTGGTCATTTTATCTTAACTTGTGTTTTAAACCAGGGACTTAAATGCCCGGAGATCATGAAACGAACACAAAAACCTTAAGCCATGAAAACTTTACAATCCGCTGGAAAAATTTCGTTTACCGTATTATTATTCCTTCTCCCGGCACTGCTGATAGCACAATCGCCAAAGCTTGTATCCTACCAGGCTATCGTAAGGGATGCAAGCAATAATCCAAAAGTCAATACGGAAGTCAGCCTTATAATGACTATTAACCAGGGCAGCCAGGGAGGCACCCAGGTATATTCAGAAACGCACACTGTCACCACTAATGATTACGGACTGGTGAACGTGATGCTTGGTGACGGATCTAATCCTGTTGGCGATTTCAGTGTCATTGACTGGTCTAACTCACCATATTACCTTAATATAAATATTGACGGCAATGACATGGACCCTGTGCAGCTGGTAAGCGTGCCATATGCCATATACGCAGATAAGGCAGGTAATGTGTTCAGCGGAGATTATAACGACCTGAGCAATAAGCCCGTTCTTAATCTCTCTAACTGGAATACAGCCTATAGCTGGGGAGATCATTCCACCAGGGGTTATTATGATTCAAAATGGGAACAGTCAGGCAATGATGTTTATGTGCCGGAAGATATGCAGGTTGGCATCGGCACCTCCAACCCTCTGAACAATATGCTTCTGGTGGCAGCCAGCAAAGAGATGGCTGCTGACGACCCTGTTTTCCAGGTGGTCAATACCGACGGCATCCCTGTATTCACTATCTTTAATGACGGCTCGGTAGACGTGCAGCTACTGGATGACCAGACAGCCAAAGGACCCAAGGGAGGCTTTGCAATAGGAGGCTTTGACCCTACCAAAGGGGAACTGACCACCATGCCCTTTATGTCCATTGGTCCAGACAGCACACGGTTCTATTTTAACGAAACGGAAATAAAAGGGCCCAAAGGAGGATTTGCCATTGGGGGATTTGACCGCTCAAAAGGGATAAATGACAAGTATGTGGAAGTAAGGGGGGCGCGCGGACTGGCAGGCAATAATATCTTTATGGGATACCAGGCCGGGGGCGAATTTGGATATGCCAGCTCAAATAATATCGCAATAGGGTATAATGCCGGTCTTAATCTACAGGAAGGAACTGAAAATAATGTGCTTATAGGCAATACCACCGGTGATATGGTCAGGGGATCAAATAATATATTTATCGGTAACGGTGCAGGAACAAAAATAGAGTCGGGCGATTACCAACTCCTTATTGATGCCGTGCCCCAGGAAGACCCAAGCATGGCGTATATCGCAGGCAATATGGATGATAAGAGTCTGCGAACACTAAGACTGAACGCCAATACCGGTATTAAAAGAGATGCTGAGCCCGGTGCTGATCTTGCAGTGGCAGGTTCCATAATTGCAGAAGCATTTAATCAAAAATCAGATATGCGATTTAAGACTGATATAAAGCCGATCACCAATTCTCTGAACAAGATTCTCAGCCTGAGAGGGGTTACCTTTAACTGGAAAAGGGATGGCAAACCATCAGATGATAAGAGCCTGGGTTTAATAGCACAGGAGGCTGTTGAGATAATACCTGAACTTGTTAGTAAAGGAACTGATTATTACTCTATCAATTACGCCCCCTTAACCGCACTCCTTATTGAAGCGGTTAAAGAACTCAAAAAAGAGAATGATGAGATGAAGGCGGAGCTCTCAAAGGTGGAAGATCTGGAGAGACAGATACAGGAACTACGGGAAAAAATGAATAATTTTTAATCTGGCATGCATCACATAATGATTGTTTATGTCTTTAGCATAAACAAATCAAATAAAACGTGTCAATAATGAAAAACCTTAAATTATTTTTAATAGCAGTATTATGTGTGGCCACTGTAACAGCTGCCGATGCACAATTCACAAAGAGGGTGAGCGGTAACGGTAAAGTACAGAAAGAAGAAAGAAAAGCCACCCCTTTTACAGGTGTTAAAACCAGCGCCGGCATTGATGTATTTTTAAGCCAGGGCCAGGGGCACAGCATAGTTGTTGAAGCCGATGAGAACCTGATAGATTACATTATCACCGAAATAGATAACGGTACTCTCAGAATTTATCCTGATAATATTAGTATCAGGGGTACCAGGACAATGAGGGTTTACGTCACAATGGAAGATGTTGAGTCACTCCATACATCCAGTGCAGGTGACATAATCGGTGAAACGCCTGTCAGGGCTGAAAAAATGAAAATATCAACCAGCAGCTCGGGTGATGTCAAACTGGAAGTCTATGCAAGTGAGCTGCGGCTTAAAACAAGCAGCGCCGGTGATATAACACTCAAAGGAACAGCTGACTATGTTGATGCCTCAACCAGCAGTGCCGGCGACATAAAGGCCTATGACCTGGAGGTCAGGGAAGCGGATCTCAGGGCTTCAAGTGCCGGGGATATTAAGTTAACCATTACAGAACGGATGAATGCCAGAGCCAGCAGTGCAGGTGATATACATTACCGCGGCAATCCGCAGTATGTAGATGCAAGGTCGTCGAGCGGGGGTGATGTAACAAGGAAATAGCCGCGTGTAATAATACGCATAAGCTATACTATATATATTTACTTTAATTTATTGGTAGCAGGGACACATAATTCAGTGTCCCTGCTACTTGTTTTGTATGCATTGACTACCTTTGTGGCAAATTTTTGTACATGGCGAACAGAAAAGCAGATCTGGCAGTGCTGGGCTCAGGAAGCTGGGCCACAGCCCTGGTTAAGATGTTCAGCACAAATGCTGAAAGCATAGCCTGGTATATACGTGAGAAAGATGTGATAGAGCATATATATGCCTATAAGCGCAATCCCAGGTACCTGAGTACGGTTAACCTGGATACAGACAGGCTGTTCCTTACACAGGATATTAACGAGGCTGTTAATATGGCCGAAATATTAGTCTTTGTTATCCCTTCAGCCTTTCTCAGGGACAGCATGGCCGGATTAACAACTGATATATCCGGCAAACTTGTATGCTCGGCAATCAAAGGCATTGTGCCGGAGCATAATTATATCGCCGGCGACTTCTTTCATAAACAGCTGGCTGTGCCGGAAAACAACCTGGTAATACTGACCGGTCCCACGCACGCGGAAGAGATAGCTATGGAGAAGTTAACATATCTTACTGTGGCTTCCACGGAAAAAGAAAAAGCAGAAAAGGTAGCCAGTCTGCTGCAAAACCATTACCTCAAAACAATAATATCAGATGATATTAAAGGCACCGAATATGCAGCTGTGATAAAAAATATTTACGCCATTGCGGCAGGCATAGCACACGGCCTTGGCTTTGGTGATAATTTCCAGGCTGTGTTGCTTGCCAACGCTGCCACCGAGATGAAAAGGTTTATCAGGTCAGTATTTAAAAATGATCGTGATATAAACAGCTCCCCTTATCTTGGCGACCTGCTTGTAACGGCTTATTCAAAGTTCAGCCGCAACAGGATGTTCGGCAATATGATAGGCAAAGGATATTCGGTAAGGTTTACACGTATGGAGATGGATATGATAGCTGAAGGTTATTATGCCTCTGATTGTATCAACGATATAAACAAGGGATTAAAGATAGAAATGCCGATAGCAGACACTGTGTACAGGATATTATACCATAAGGCAAATCCCGCTTTCGAGTTTGAGAAACTGACAGGCTTATTAAAATAGAACTAAGTAAGCAGTCCGCTTCAGGAAAAAAGTCAAATATTATAAAGAAGGAATATGAGCTTAAAGATAGATTATACCGGTTGCCTCGACTTATTAGGCAGGGAAGAGATCAATATGCAGTCACAGGAAGCGCTTGATCATCTCAAAACGCTGATGGAGGCCTCAGGAGAGGGCAGTGACTTCACAGGATGGATTGACCTGCCTGAAAAATCAAAATCCCGGTCAGGGAAAATAAAAGAGGTAGCCGGCAGGTTAAGGTCACAATCAGACATAACGGTCATTATAGGTATAGGAGGATCGTACCTTGGTGCCAGGGCAGTGATAGAAGCCCTGGACGCCTGCAGGCCGCCGGTGAAAGATAAGAAAGAGCATAAAGTGCTTTTTGCGGGTCAGAATATCTCTGAAGATTACATGAGCCGGCTTGCTGCAGATCTTGCAGGCAAAGTTTTTAATATTATAGTAATATCAAAATCCGGCACCACCACCGAACCGGCCATTGCCTTCAGAATACTGAAAAAGCAGCTTGAGGAAACTGTAGCTGCCGGAGAGGTAAAAAAGCATATCATAGCTGTCACCGACGCCGAGAAGGGGGCACTCAGGAAGCTGGCCGACCGTGAAGGTTACGATTCATTCATTATACCTGATGATGTGGGAGGGAGGTATTCAGTGCTTACCCCGGTGGGACTCCTTCCCATAGCAGTTGCCGGCTATGATATTGACAGCCTGGTGGGCGGAGCAACAGAGATGGCCGCAAGAACCAGGGATTATAATAATGTCAATCCCGCCATAGTGTATGCCTCTGTACGAAACCTCCTTTATAATAAAGGTAAATACATTGAGATGCTGGTTAATTATGAACCCGGACTGCACTACATAGCCGAGTGGTGGAAACAGCTTTTCGGGGAGAGTGAAGGAAAAGAAGGCAAAGGGCTGTTCCCGGCTGCCGCTGATTTCACAACCGACCTGCATTCACTGGGCCAGTACATACAGGAAGGTGAGCGGATACTGATAGAAACGGTGTTGTCTGTTGCATCACCCGGATCAGAGATGATAATCCCGCATGATGCTGATAACCTGGACGGACTTAATTATATTGCCGGGATGAGGCTCTCAGAGGTTAACGCAAAAGCGGAAGAAGGAACAATAATGGCACATGTCAAAGGCGCTGTGCCCCTTATAAAGATTAATATACCCCGGGTAAACGAGGCTTACCTGGGGCAGCTCCTTTATTTTTTCGAGATATCCTGTGCCATAAGTGCTTATATGCTTGGCGTCAACCCTTTTGACCAGCCCGGAGTAGAAGCATACAAGAATAATATGTTCAGGCTGCTGGGCAAGCACTCATAACAGGCACTCATAAATAGATACAGTAAGGCCCGGATCATACGCATTGGCGTAATACATCCGGGCCTGTAAGCTTATTAAAACTCTAAGCTGCTAGAGATTATGTTTCTTTACAAAATCTTCGATAACACCGGTAAGATCGGGGTAACCTATCTCCTGCAGATCATAATAAACCCTCGTATTGGGCTTTTTGATATTTATTATCCTGTTAAGATCTATAGGTGTGCCGATAATCACTGAATCACAATCGGTATTATTGATGGTTGCCTCCAGATCTTTCAGCTGCTGATCGCCGTAACCCATGGCAGGCAGCAGGGTGCCGATATTGGGATATATCTCAAATGTCTCAGATAACTTGCCAACCACAAAAGGTCTGGGGTCAACAAGCGAGGCTGCACCGAATTTCTGTGCTGCCACTGTGCCGGCTCCTATCTTCATCTCACCATGTGTCAGTGTTGGACCATCTTCAATAACCAGCACCTTCTTTCCCTTTATAACCGAGGGATCATCCACCTTGATGGGCGAAGCAGCATCAACGACAACAGCGTCAGAAGCCACTTTCTGTATGCTCTCCCTAACTGTGTTAATATCACCGGGTGCGGAGCTGTCCATCTTATTTATAACAACAACATCAGCCAGCCTGAGCGTTACCTCTCCGGGGTAGTATCTCAGCTCATGCCCTGCCCTGTGCGGGTCAACAACAGTTATTGTCAGATCAGATTTATAAAATGGGAAATCGTTATTACCGCCATCCCAGAGTATAACATCACAGCCCTTGGGATCCTTTTCTGCCTCCCTGAGTATAGCTTCATAATCCACCCCGGCATAAATAACGTTACCACGCACTACATGAGGCTCATATTCCTCCATCTCTTCTATGGTACACTTGTGCTTTTCCAGGTCGCTTACCTCGGCAAACCTCTGCACCTTCTGTGCGTTAAGATCACCATAAGGCATGGGATGCCTTACAGCCACCACCTTAAGGCCTTTCTCCATAAGCAGCTCAATAACCCTTCGTGATGTCTGGCTTTTACCACAACCCGTACGTATTGCACCAACAGCAACCACCGGCTTTGTACTCTTCACCATGGTGTCTTTCGGTCCCAGCAGCACAAAGTTTGCACCTGCAGCATTTACAATGGCACTTACCGACATTACCTTATTATAAGTAACATCACTGTATGAAAATGCACAATCATCAACATCCAGCTCTTTTATAAGTGACGGGAGCCTGTCTTCAGAGTAAATGGGTATACCATCCGGATAAAGCTTACCGGCCAGCTCCTTAGGATATTTTCTTCCGTCAATATCCGGTATCTGGGCTGCTGTGAAAGCAACAACATTGTAATCTTCATTATCGCGGTAGTAGGTATTAAAGTTATGAAAATCCCTTCCCGCAGCACCAATTATTATTACATTTTTGCTCATAATATTATATTAATTTAATTGATTTTAATATTCAGGTTCAACTTAAAAAATAGAACTAACAAATTTATAATTTAACTGGTTAATTTCCTTATATTTGGGTAAGTTTTTATCAATGCCGGTGATCTGGCTCAATTACCTGAATTGCTGAACTTTGGTATGTTTATTGTAATATACTGCCAATATGTTAAAGAAAATATTGGTATGACCGGTAATGAATAATTATTTTAAGCCAGATAATGAATTAACAAGCTACAGAAGCAGATGAATGTCCTTGCCCATATATATCTTTCAGGTGACTCTGATGAGATCATTATAGGCAATTATATAGGGGATTATGTTAAGGGACGTGACTACCTAAAATATCCCGAACTGATAAAAAAGGGCATCATATTACACAGGCATATAGATGATTTTACGGATAAACATCCTGTGGTACACCGCAGTAAAATGCATTTCACACGCAAGTACCACAAATATGCAGGTGTTGTTATTGATATTCTCTACGACCATTACCTCACCAAGGAATGGGATACTTTCTCAAGACGGCCGCTGGAAAGCCTGACATACCAGTTTTACCGGGCCATGGTAAATAATTACGAGATATTACCACCAAAGGTCAAGGACCGGTTTCCTTTTTTTATTATCAATAACTGGATAGAGTCATATAAGACAGGTAAGGGTCTGAGAAAGGTCCTTAGCACACTGAGCAAAAGAACCAGCCTGCCCCCTGAATCAAAATATGCAATCAAGACCTTCAACAAGAATTATTACAGCCTGGAGGAAGACTTTATGGAGTTCTTCCCCCAGCTAATAGAATATGTGGAGAAGGACTTTGGTATCCCCCTGTCACATCGCATAACCCTCCCCTTCTGAACACCCTTCAGCAGGATTTACCGGGATATTTTTCATATTCCTTAATATGACTCTTTTGAAACACCCTTCAGCAAAGCATTTAAGAAAGATTTTTTGAGATATTTTTCATATTCCTTAATATGCCCCCTTTGAAACACCCTTCAGCAAACCGCTTTAAGCGGGGAGGTCAGAGCATATGCTCATTGCGGCTTGCATCAAGCCGCAGAAAGATAAACAGCAGTATGGTGAACCCCCAGAGGGAAGAACCGCCATAACTGAAAAAAGGCAGAGGTATGCCTATTACAGGCATCAGTCCTATAGTCATGCCGGTATTGATAAGAAAATGGAAAAGGAGAATTGAAACCACCCCGTATCCATATATCCTCGAGAAAGCTGAACGCTGTCTCTCTGCAAGAATCAGCAGCCTTATAAGCAGGAAGGAGAACAGAATTATCACCAGTCCGGTGCCTATAAAACCCCATTCCTCACCTACTGTACAGAAAATAAAATCAGTACTTTGCTCGGGTACAAACTTAAATTTTGTTTGTGTACCCTGCAGGAATCCCTTGCCACTGAAACCGCCTGAGCCTATTGATATCTTTGACTGGTTAAGGTTATAGCCTGCATCTGACGGATCAGACTCTATACCCAGGACTACGTTTATACGCGTTTGCTGGTGAGGTAGCAGCACATTATTAAATGCATAATCAACCGAATAGCTGAACACCATGCTGCCCATCAGGAAGGCCATGATGATAAGCACATATTTGGCTTTGTGCCTGAAAATATAATATGAATAAATTAGCCCGGATATAATTAGCGCCCCTATAAAAACCAGGTCGGGCTGAGCTTCACCCCTCAGCCAGTATATTATACCGTAAAGACCGGCAGCTGTAAGCAGGTATATTACCAGGCCCTTAACACTTATACCAGCTCCCCTTCCTGTAATCAGATGAAAGATGAAGGCTGCCAGTATCAGAGCGGAATAAATATATATACTGTCCGTAAGCATCACTGCAATAAACAGTATTGCAGCCAGTATTCCTATAACAAAGTAATAGATTGACAGTCCTTCCCTGAACAACACAAGCACGAGTGAAAAGAAGACAAGTGTTGATCCCAGGTCTGGTTGAAGAGCTATAAACAGTGCCGGGGCAAATATTATCAGCAGGGAAACAGAAAGCACCTTAAAGGAAGATACCGTTCTGCCCTCCTTTGAAAGGTACCTGGCCAGTGCCAGGGCTGTGACAAATTTGGCAAATTCAGCTGGCTGCAGACTGAAACCGCCTATTTCAAACCACGATCTGGCTCCGTGTACCTCCTTACCTGTAAACAGTACCAGGACAAGCAATAATAAAACAGCAATATACAGGGCCCATGAGAAGAAAACATAAAAACGGCTGTCCATCACCAGGATAATAAAAGCAATGAACAGGGCAGCCAGTATCCATATCATCTGCTTACCATATCTCTGGCTGGTATCAAAAATACTCGCATACTCCTCGTTATAAACGGCTGAATAAATATTTACCCATCCGAATAAGACAAACAGCAGATAGATGATTACCACTATCCAGTCAAGATTGGCCAGTATATTAACTCTTCTCGTCAATTTTCTCCTCTTCTTAATTTATCTGTTCTTCCAGATCCTTATCCTCCCCTGTATCTTCCTCGGTGTCTTCTTCATTTTCCTCAACAGGCTCAGGCGGATTAAGTATATAGTTCTCAAGCCAGTTATTCTCATTTTCGCCTTTCAGGTATCTCTCTATCATAAGGCTGGCCACAGGTGCTGCGTATGTTGACCCGAAGCCTGTATTCTCAACATATACGGCTATGGCTATCTGCGGATCTTCCTCCGGGGCAAAGGCAATAAAAATTGAATGGTCCGGTCCATGAGGATTTTCTGCCGTACCTGTTTTGCCGCACATCACTATATCCCTGATAGCTACCCAGCTGGCTGTAGCTCCTTTCCCTCCATTGACCACACCACGCATTCCTTCGATTATAACCTCAAAATGCGAAGAATCAATGCTTATCTCATTTTTCTGCCTGTAGTCCGGATCAAGGGCAAGGCTATCCTGGCCAATGGCTTTAATAATATGTGGTGTTATATACGAACCCCTGTTAGCTATTGCAGCTGTCATATTAGCCATCTGCAGGGGTGTTGTGCCAAGTTCTCCCTGTCCAATGGCCATGGATAATACTGTAAGGGCTTTCCAGCGATTTTCACCGTATATATTATCATAAAATGTTGTCTCTGGCACAAAGCCACTCAGTTCATTCGGGAAATCAATTCCCAGCTTTGATCCGAAACCAAACTCAGCAAGGTATGATCGCCATATGTTCAGACCTTCTGCTGATGAGCCATAGACGGGGTTATCAATAAGGCGCCTGAAGGCATTACAGAAATATGCATTACATGATGATGTGATGGCTTCCGTCATATTAAACCAATCAAAATGATGACATGCCACACTTACACCCGGGGCACGATAGCCATGGTCACAGAAATATTCATAATTCTTGTTCAGTGCCCCTTCCTGCAAAGCAATAAGGCCGTTAACAGGCTTAAAGGTTGAACCGGGAGGATAGGAGGCCATCAGGGCCCTGTTAAACAGGGGCTCCAGGGTGTCTCTCTGCAGTCTTTGATAATTTTCGGATCTTATACGCCCCACAAGCAGTGAAGGGTCATAATCAGGTGTGGAGATAAGGGCCAGCACTTCGCCGGTGGATGGCTCCAGGGCCACTATGCTACCGTTTTTGTCACCCATCAGTTTCTCCCCGTATAACTGGAGATTGATATCAAGTGTGGAGATAATATCCCTGCCCGGCTCGGGCACGGTATCATACCTCCCATCCTGGTACAATCCCTGAATCCTGTTATATACATCAACAAGGTAGATCTTCAGTCCCTTGCTGCCGCGCAATTCTGACTCATATGTTTTCTCAATACCGCTCTTGCCTATATAGTCGCCCGACCTGTAGTACGGGTCATATTTAATCTCTTCATTATTTACTTCCCCTACATAGCCCAGGGCATGGGCGGCTGAGGGGTATGTGTATTTTCTGAGTGTGCGCCTTTGCACGTAGAAGCCCGGGTACTTATATAATACTTCCTGCAGCCTGGCATATGTCTCGGACGATACCATCTTAAGAAAAATCGAAGGTGCATGCCGGGAATACTGTGCGGCCTTGCTTATCCTGTCATTAAAAGATTCCTTTTCAATACCCAGGATGGTGCATAGCCCGGTTGTATCTATTTCCTGCAGCTGTCCGGGTATCACCATCAGGTCATAGGCGGCCTGGTTGTATACGAGCAGGTCACCGTTCCTGTCATATATAAGTCCCCTGGCCGGATACTGCGTAACATACCTCAGTACATTATTCTCGGCAGACAAGCTGTAGTTCTTGTTCACCACCTGCAGGGAGAACAATTTTGTGAGAAGTATAAGAGCAGCAATAAAGATTATTGAGTAAAAGAGTATTTTTCGGCTGCTGTATTTATCCTTTAGTCCTGCCACAATTACCTCCTTATAACAAGAAACTGAATAATAATAATAAACACTATACTAAAGCCTGTGCTCAGCAGGGTTCTGAGCATGGTCCTGAAAAAATATTCAAACCTGAATACTTCGACATAGAACAGTGCAAGGTGGTGGAAAAAAACAATAATCAGCGCATACATAAAGAACCACCTGAACCCATTGGTATTTATCCCGGGCTTATCCCCCGACTCATACCCTTCTCTGGGAGCTACCAGCTTAAGAACATAAGGCCTGAGGAAGCCGGCAAACACGGTTGCAGAAGTGTGCAGTCCGGGTGTGCCTGTTGTGATATCAACCAGCAGTCCCGTAAAAAAGGAGATTATCAACAGGAGCCATGAGGGTGTTTCAAAGGGAAGGAGAAGTATAAACAGTATATAGATATAAGGATTGACAAAACCGCTGAACTGTATATTATTCATTAATAACACCTGTATGGCGAATAACAGAATAAAGATACCGGTATATTTAAAAATGGTGTTCAGCATAATTATTTTCCTGTTTACCTGATAAGGCCTTCGGCCTCCAGCTGTTCTTCCTTTTCAAGGTTAATAATAATATAGACATGGTTCAGCTTTCTGAACTCTGTTGAGGGCCTGAGCTTTATTTCATAGAAATCACCCGGACTGTCATCAAACTCAGTTATGGTACCCACCATTATCCCTTCCGGAAAAACAGCTGAATATCCTGTTGTTTCAACGGTATCACCAATTGAGAGATTGACATGATGGGGTATTTCACTCAATATCAATTTGTCTATATCCATACCATCCCATCTCAGCGATCCGAAGTACTCGTTTTTCCTCAGCTTGGCGGAAAGCCTGAAGTCAAGATTCAGGGCCGACATGGCAATCGAGTAATTCCTGCCTGCTTCCACTGTTATGCCCACTATGCCACCGGGACCGGTCACAGCCATATCTTCCTTCACCCCGTCAAAGGTGCCCTTATCCAGGGTTATATAATTCTTTTGCTTATTAACACTGTTATTGACTGCATCAGCCTGTACATATACATATTGCTGCCTGTTTATACTGTCAGTAACGCTGAAGGTGCTGATATCAGCATTGCTGTATATGCGCTGCATTGAGTTTCTCAGCTCCCTGTTTTCCCTGAGGAGCTGTTCATTCATCTCCCTGAGACTGAAATATTCAGCTGCCATGCTAATCCTTTCCTGGAAAAAAGCACTTGTTCCGTTCAGGGCTAAGGACAGCTTAATATTATGGTAATTTGGCCTGGCAGCCAGCAAATAGATTGCTATTCCTTCCAGCAGAAGAAATAACAGTATATTTCCGTACTTTTTTAAGAAGTTTAACAGACTCCTCATTTATATCCCCCAATATTATCTCATCAGGAACGAAAATTTATCTGCATTTTTTAAAGCTACTCCCGTTCCTCTTGCCACTGCATGCAGCGGATCTTCGGCTACATGAAATGGTATGCTTATCTTATCACTCAGCCTTTTTGAGAGTCCCCTCAGCAAGGCACCTCCTCCTGCAAGAAACACTCCCCTGGCTACTATGTCAGCGTACAATTCAGGTGGTGTTTGTTCGAGTACGCTAAGTATGGCTGTCTCCACCTTCGAGATTGATTTATCAAGACAGTGTGCTATCTCCTGGTATGATACAGGTATCTCAACAGGCATTGCAGTCATCAGGTTTGGTCCCCTCACTATATAATCAGCGGGCGGCTCCTCAATAGATGGGAGGGCTGCCCCCACATTTATCTTTATATCCTCTGCCGTACGCTCTCCTATTTTTATATTATGCTGATGCCTCATATACGATTGTATATCGGTAGTAAAACCATCACCTGCCGTTCTGATAGACTTATTACATACTATTCCTCCCAGTGCTATAACCGCTATCTCGGTTGTCCCGCCACCAATATCAACAACCATACAGCCTTCAGGTGCTTCAACATCAAGGCCTATACCTATGGCCGCAGCCATGGGTTCATATATCAGGTACACATCTCTTCCCCCTGCATGCTCGGAAGAGTCGCGCACAGCACGTATCTCCACCTCGGTGC
Source organism: Bacteroidales bacterium (assembly GCA_041685495.1). GTDB lineage: Bacteria > Bacteroidota > Bacteroidia > Bacteroidales > VadinHA17 > UBA9300. The sequence goes on along the minus strand of JAWLFR010000008.1, from coordinate 22,705 downwards.
TGCCCGAGGGTATACAAACAACCATCTTAAGGGTTGGGGAGAAGAGTCCCGGTCTCTTATTTATCATCTTTATCATCCCCCTTATCATCTGCTCAGCCGCGTTAAAATCTGCTATTACTCCATCCCTGAGCGGCCGTACAGTCCTTATATTCTCATGTGTCTTGCCATGCATCTGCCTGGCTTTCTCCCCTATAGCTATCAATCTGCCGGTATTCCTGTCAACAGCAACTATAGATGGTTCATCAACAACTATCTTATCATTATGTATGATTATTGTATTTGCCGTTCCAAGGTCAATAGCTATCTCCTGCGTTAAAAATGAAAAAATCCCCATCTTAAAAAAATATTAATATTATTTAGTGTTTAAAGTGCCTTGTTCCGGTAAATACCATGGCCATACCTTTATCATTGCAAAAATCAATTGATTCATTATCGCGTACCGATCCTCCCGGTTGTATCACTGCTTTTATCCCTGCCTGGTGAGCCAGCTCAACACTGTCGGCAAAGGGAAAGAAAGCATCGGAGGCCATCACGGCTCCCTTAAGGTCAAAATCAAAGCTCCTGGCTTTTTCCAGGGCAAACTTAAGAGCATCAACCCTTGATGTCATGCCCACCCCGCTGGCATACAGCTGCTTATTGCCTGCAAGCACAATGCAGTTGGATTTACTGTGTTTTACTATCTTATTTGCAAATTCAAGGTCAGCAAGCTGCTCCCCGCCAGGCCTGACAGTAGTTGCCGGTTTCATATCGTCCTGTTTATCAGTCTTATAATCCCTCTCCTGGAACAACACACCGTTAAGGGCTGTCCGGTAAATATCAGGGCGCTCGTCACTGCCTTTATGTACCAGTATTATACGATTCTTTTTACGTTTCAGTATCTCCAGTGCACCACTGTCATATGATGGTGCAAGGATAACCTCGAAAAAGAGTTTATCTATCTCCTCCGCTGTATCCCTGTCAATGGTCCTGTTAGTTATCAGCACACCGCCAAAAGCCGATACCGGGTCGCCGGCCAGGGCCGCCTTCCATGCATCGATAAGTTTTGGCCGTGAAGCCAGTCCGCAGGCATTATTATGTTTAATAATGGCAAAGCTTGTTTCATCAAATTCATCAATCAGGGATATGGCTGCATCTATATCGAGTATATTATTATATGATATCTCCTTGCCATGTAACTGCTCGAGCATATCCTCCATCCTGCCGTAGTAAACGCCCATCTGATGGGGATTCTCACCATATCTCAGCATCCTGGCTTCTGAAAAACTTTGCCTGAAAAGTTCCAGGCCTTCTTTTTCATTAAAATAGTTGAAGATATCTGTATCATACTCGGAGGTAACACTGAATGCTTCGGCCGCCATTAAGCTCCTTATATATCTGCTGGCAACAGCACCCTGTACCTCCAGCATTTCATAAAAATCAGGGTACTGGTCGCGGTGAGAGACAACCAGTATATCCTCAAAATTCTTGGCAGCAGCCCTCAGCAGTGTTATACCTCCTATATCTATCTTTTCTATTATCTCTTCCTCCGCCGCACCTCCGGCAACAGTCTCCCTGAAAGGATACAGGTCAACAATCACCAGGTCAACCGGGGGTATCTCATATTCCACCAGTTGCTCCTTATCAGATTCATTATCACGCCTGGCAAGTATTCCACCCAGGATTTTCGGATGAAGGGTTTTTACCCTTCCGCCTAAAATTGATGGATAAGAAGTGATATCTTCCACTTTCACGGCTTCTATACCCAGACCTGTAATAAACTCATGGGTACCACCCGTGGAGATGATTTTCACGCCCAGCTCATCAAGCTTTTTCACAATTTTATCCAGTCCTTCTTTGTGGTATACGGACACTAAGGCAGATTTGAATAATTTATCACTCATAGTCAATGATTTACACTTAGCATTAAGGATTCCTTAACGGGCATTAAAAATAGATAATTTTTTATTGTATTACAATGTATTCCAAACTTTTCAGGCAGGACTGTTTTTAGTAAGGCAAAGTAGCTGATAAATATTATCCTTGATTATGATACATGCCGGCACCTATCGGGAGTTTCACTTCTGCAGTGCATACCCTGTTTCCTGCTGCAATAAGAATAAAGATACCGTCCCATGCCTCTCAGGACTGTATTTTTCATTGCCGGCATTCAATGCTTTATCAGCTCACTTACACCATGTTTTCAATCTTGTGGCATTTACCATAATATGGGTCAGCAGCACCCATCCCACAAAAATTTTCAGTACATCAGCAAGCGCTTACAAATCTCACAGTATTTAATTATATTTGGATCATGCTTTTTATAAGGTTGATAAAGGAAGGTTTTATGTTTGCAATAAACTCAATTATTGTAAACAGGCTAAGAACATTCCTTTCACTGTTCGGGATTACCATAGGCATATTCTCCATCATCTCCGTTTTTACTGTGCTTGACTGGATGGAAGGATCGATCCGCGACAGTATTGAATCGATGGGTGATGATGTAATTTACATACAAAAGATGCCGTGGTCTTTTGATCCCAATATTGCATGGTGGGATATTATAGCATGGCCGGCTGTTGACCTTGATGACCATGAAGCCATTACCAGGAACTCCACCAAATCTGCTGCTGCTTCTTTCTCTGTTGTTTTTTCCAGAAATATCAAATACAGGGATAAGGCGGTAGACCAGGCAATGATATGGGCTGTTTCCGAAGGTTTTGAAGACATCCGCTCATTTGAGATATCCAGTGGACGTTATTTTTCCCCTTATGAGCTGCTGGGGGGCCGCAGTGTAGCTGTTATAGGAGCCGTAACGGCCGAAACACTCTTTGAAGACACGGATCCGATAGGCAGGGAGCTGTCTGTAGCGGGCAATAAGACTACGGTTATCGGTGTGTTCAGGGAAGAGGGAGAGGGAGGCATCAGCGACAGTGGTATGGATGAGATGACAGTGATACCTGTCAATTATGCCAGAAGGATGATTAACCTTCGTAACCGCTTTATCAACTCAAATATTATGCTTAAGGCAAAAGACGGAGTGGCTGTGCAGGAACTGAGTGATGAGGCAGTGATGATAATGAGATCATCACGCAGGCTCAAACCTGATGAGTCAAATAATTTCTCCGTTAACAGGGCAAGTCTCCTGACCCAGGGCTTCGAAGGTGTCTTCGCCGGCATCAATGCGGGAGGGTGGATAATCGGGGGATTTGCAATACTGGTCGGCGGTTTTGGAATAGCCAATATCATGTTTGTATCAGTAAAAGAAAGAACAAGTATCATAGGTATACAGATGGCCCTGGGAGCAAAACGCTCATTTATACTATGGCAGTTTCTGTACGAATCAATGCTTCTTTCAATACTGGGTGGTATACTTGGTCTTCTTTTTATCCTTGCCGGCACGGGGGTGGTCAATTACCTCTGGGAGCTCAATATGCATCTGACTGCCGGTAATATTATCATGGGACTGGTCATATCAGGTACAATAGGCGTGATTGCAGGTTACGCCCCTGCCTACGCGGCCTCAAGGATGAACCCTGTTGAGGCCATAGGTTTTTCTTTCTGAGCTGCTGAGGTTTTGACAGCACTCACAGTGCAAAATACCCGTAAAGGGCACGCCCGATAATCATATAGATAAACAGGCCAACTATATCATTCATGGTAGTGATAAACGGGCCTGTGGCAACTGCCGGATCCACTTTTAAACGGTCGAGGATAAGAGGTATGGAAGTACCGAAAAGGGCTGCAAAGATTATCACAGCCAAAAGGGCTGAACTGACTGTAAGAGTAAGGGCAAATGAATCGCTCACAAAAAGATTATATACAAAAATCATAGCTGCCAGTATGAGACCGTTAAAAACAGCTACGATAAACTCCTTCAGCAGTCGCCTGAAAGTGCTCTCTCCCATCAGCGACTTATTTGCCAGTCCCTGTACAATTATCGCGGACGACTGTATTCCGACATTACCGGCCATAGCAGCGATAAGGGGTATAAAAAGGGCCATCTCCGGATACATTTTCAGGCTTCCTTCAAACTTGCCCAGTACAAGGGCTCCAAGCACACCACCGAGCAGGCCTATCATCAGCCAGGGTAACCTTACCCTTGTAATATGCAATACACGGTCGCGGGCTTCCACCTCATCGGTCAGACCCGAAGCCATCTGGTAATCTCTCTCTGCTTCTTCTCTTATCACATCAACAATATCATCAATGGTGATCCTTCCCACCAGCCTCCCTATTGAGTCAACCACAGGTATGGCAACAAGATCATATTTAACCATTATCTGTGCCACCTCTTCAGCTTCTGCTGAGGTGGTAACCGATAATATATCATCCTCAATAATTGTTTTTACTCTTGTGGCGTTGTTTGTGAGCAGCATCTTTTTCAGGGAGACAATCCCTTTAAGTATATTGTCATCGTCAATAACATACATATAATACACCTCATCCACCTCATCTGCCTGGTTGGCCAGCTCCTTCAGGCATGTCAGTATGGTCCAGTTCTCATTCACTATGATCATCTCCTTGGCCATAAGACCACCGGCACTGTTCTCGTCATAGCCCAGCAGGTCCACAATATCACCGGCCTGCTCCAGGTTGTCAAGATGCAGTAATATCTCCTCTTTCTTTTCTTCCGAAAGATCACCGATAACATCGGCAGCATCATCGGAATCCATATGATCAATGAATTTGCGTGCTATAACTTCACCCGGCAGCACTTCAAGGAATCGCTTCCTGTCGTCATGGTCCAGTTCCGCCAGCACATCCGAGGCTCGTTCACCATCAAGCAGCAGGTACAAATACCTTGCTTCTTCTATACTTATCTCATGATATAATTCAGCAATATCGGCAGCATGGAAATCTTCCAGAAGAAGAAGTGCTTTCTTTTCATCATTGTCTTTTATCGCTTCACGCAGTTCATCAATAAACTCCCTGCTGATATCAATTGTTCCTGCCATGATTATTATTATTTTTTTTCATTACCTCCCCAACAAGCCTGGTGAGTTCTATAAAACCAACTACATCCAGCTCCTCAGGCCGCCTTGCAAGAATTAGATTATCCACACCGGACATATCAACCAGTGGTTTCAAAGAATTCCTTATTATTTTCCGCCTCTGGTTGAAACTTACCTTTACAAGCCTGAAAAATAACTGCTCATCATAATCAATGATCTGATTTTCCTTTCGTACCAGCCTTATCACTGCTGACTGCACTTTTGGCGGGGGCCTGAAGACTCCGGGGGGTACCGTAAAAAGGTATTCAACATTATAATAGGCCTGCAGAAGAACGCTGAGTATGCCGTACACTTTTGATCCCGGCGGTGAAACGATCCTTCCGGCAACCTCTTTCTGCATCATGCCCGCCAGCTCATACACTTTATGGCGGTATTTAAGCACCCTGAACATTATCTGGCTTGATATATTATATGGAAAATTACCTATGATACCCATGCGTCCGGTGAAATAGTCATCAAGGTCAAGGCCGAGGAAGTCGCCCCTTATAAGCTCAACATCCTTATATTCCCTGCTTATATAATCAGCTGCTTCCCTGTCTATCTCAATAAGCTTAAGGTCATCAAACCCCCTCTCAACAAGGTAAGATGTCAGTATGCCCGTACCCGGACCGATTTCCAGTACGCTGTCATAGGACCGGGCCTCCAGTGACAGGGCTATCTTCCTTGCTATATTCCTGTCAGTTAAAAAGTGCTGACCGAGGTGTTTTTTTGCTCTTACTCCGCTCATAATTAAAGCAAAATAAGCTTTTAGGCGCGATATAAGCAACCCCTGTTATGAATTATTTACCCCTGTTTATCCTTTTTCTCCGGGGGAGGCTCACTGACTCAATAACAGTGATAAGTTTCTTCAGAAGGTTAAAATAGAGTGTAACTGCAAAGAAAGCCGACATGAGCCATATAGCCAGTACATTGAACCAGAGGGTGTCTATCTTATGCCGTCCTAAATATTTAAAAGGAGCAAAAAAATGTGACCTGCCGGTATTTGATGTGGGGGCCATAAACACAGGATCTGATTTTTGTATTATCCGGTCTTCGGTCTCATATACCTTATCGGTGCTGGTGGCATTCAGTACTATCTCCGCCAGCTGCTTATTATGATTATTATCTTTCAGCGCCAGGAGGTAGTCGCGCCCCATCTCCCTCTCTATCTCCATCAGTATTGAATCTCTTTGCTCAATGTTATTAATACGCTCTGTCCTGAAATAAATTCTCATACTGTCCAGTATCTCCCGTGTATCTTTTACCACAGCAGTATCAAATTTTTCAGCTATAAGCTTCCCCGCCACACCTCCTGCATCTATACCTGATTTTGAAGAAAGTACTGTTATGTACTTTTTTAGTTTATACAGGTTATTATTGAAATGACTGGCATATTCATTCCTGCCCATGGCATACTCACACTCCTGCAGCTTAACGTTAAGGTTGGGAATAAGAAATGCTGCATACCAGTCGTTCTGGCTGGCCTCCATCTCCTGGTCAAAAATCAGCCTCTCATATTTATTATACTTGAACTGGTCAACACTGATAGCTTCATATGCCCACCTGGTAGTCATTATATCCCCTATTACGGGCACATACACTTTGTTTGTAAAACTTTTATGCAGATCATCAAACTTGATCATGGCACCACCCAGCAGGAGCTGAGGAACCAGTATCAGGGGTATCAGTATATATATGCTCACCACAGATCTCATGCCGGCCGATATATTCAATCCCACAATATTTCCGAAACATGAAACCGAGAAAAGTATTATCCACTGTCTGAACAGCAGTCCATGCAGCTCAAGTATGATATCTGCTATCAGTATGAATGAAAAAGTCTGCAGGGCAGAAAGCAAAAAAAGGAAAACCACCTTGGATACCAGGTAACTGGAACGGCTTATATCAAGGAACTTCTCCCTTTCCAGTATCTTCCTGTCCTTAAAAATCTCTTCTGCACTAACGGTAAGTCCCAGGAACAGTGCCACCACAACAGACATAAAAAAGAATACCGGCAGGTTTTTATTCTCAGCCATAATATATACACCATCATCACTGTATTTTGACAGGAAAGCCAGTATTAAGGCCAGCAGCGGTGCTTCAAGCAGGTTAATTATCATATACTGCTTATCGGATAGTTTCCTGAGTATATTTCTCCTGAAGAAGGTACTTAGCTGTGATAACATGGAAGGGACCGCGAAATTTGTTTCGGGCAGCCTGAATTTTGCCGGCCTCGATTTAAAATTCGGCTTCATCGTCCTTTTATACCTTGAATACCACTCCCCGGGTTCCACCTGGCGCCTATCACTCTTAAAGCCCTCTTCAGTAACCTCTTTTGTTTCTATTAACTCAAGAATATCTTCCGTATCAACATTACCACAGTTAGGACATTCCGACTCGGCAGCATTGGCCTGCGAGGTTTCAGTTTTAAAATAAACCAGCGAATCAACCGGATCACCGTCATACACCATATACCCCCCTTTATCAAGTATCCACAGCCTGTCAAAGAGTTTAAATATATCAGATGAGGGCTGGTGTATAATTGATATTATCAATTTTCCCTTATTGGTCTGTGCCTTCAGGAGTTCCATCATCTTCTGTGAATCACTTGAAGAAAGGCCGGATGTGGGTTCATCAACAAACAGCACTGCAGGCTCTCTCAGCAATTCAAGGCTGATATTCAATCGTTTACGCTGTCCGCCACTGATCTTTTTATTCAGGGGATCGCCTACCTGCAGCTCCCTTATATCATACAGGTCAAGATCTTTAAGTACCTTATCTACCAGGTCCGTTATCTGTTCTTTTGAATAATCACCAAAACAGAGTCTTGCATTATAATATAAATTCTGATAAACGCTAAGCTCCTCTATCAGCAGGTCGTCCTGTGGTATGTAGCCTATCAGTCCTTTCAGCTGATCAATCTCTTCAAGCAGGCTATACCCGTTGAGAAACAGGCTGCCCTTATCAGGGTCAATCTTTCCGTTCAGAACATTCAGCATTGTAGATTTGCCAGTGCCGCTACCCCCCATAATGCCTATCAGGTTACCCGAGTCAGCCCGGAAGCTCATAGGTTTAAGTCCCTGGTCGGACTTTTTGAAGGTATATTCAATATCATGACCTTCAAATATTATCTTGTCGAGATAAGACATCCTCAGGAACTCCCTCAGTATTCCTGAATAATATATCGGACTCATGTCGCGGCCCTTAATACTTACACCCCGGTCAAGCAAATAATGACGGCCTTTATCCACCGGTCTGCCTTTGAAGAAGAGCGACTGCGAACCGTGATAGGTAAAGAGTAATATATGTATGCTTTCTATATGCAATACAAAAATACTTCCTTCAAGGCCCTTGATATAAAGCTTGTGCCACTTCTCTTTGTTTTGAAATGATTCAGAGAAATTATCCCGGGATCCCTCACCTTCAATAAGCATGAGTGAATCGGTGCTCACCTCATCCAGTTTGTCTCCCAGCATAAACGAACAGGCATTATTATATTCCTTACCGGATATACTGAATGTCCTGGCAACAATCTCAACAATCTTGCTTTCCTGTGATGTTACCTCCTGGTCTTCATATACAAACTCAAGCAACTGGAGGAAAACGATCATCCTTTCCTCAAGGAAGAGGCCCTTGCGTATCTGCCTGCATATATTGGTAATCTGGAAGATAATAAGTGATGTCTCATCCTGCAGCTCATCATCATCCAGATTTGTCAGTTCTTCGGAATAAAATTCATGTGTTGTCTCAAAAAGCTTAAAATATTCCTCCTCCAGCTCCTGGTTAAGGTACCTCCTGAGATAACCACGCAGTATTTTCTTGCCCCTTGGGGTTATACCGCCGGGATTAACCTGCGACAGAATTGCAAATATGTGTATTAATGCAAGTAATACAGGTTCCCTCATAAGTTCTGTTTAAAAAAAAACCGTGAAGCAGGTCTGTTTGTTACCTGCCTGCACGGCTTATTATATAAGGAAATTTCTATGAAATGAGTTTATCCCTGGCAACCTCAACAGCCTTGGTGATGTTATCTACATCCTCTACACTCAGGTTTCCATGATCAACATCCTGATAAACCTCCCTGATAGGATTCAGAAGATCAAGCATCTCTTTTACCACCGGATCTTCGGCAAATGGTTCGGCAACTTCAAGAAACAATTCAAAAGACCGCTTCTGCTCAAGCAAAACCTCTACGATGCCCGTAACATGATATACTGATTCCGAAATATGGGTGGTAATATACATGCCTTCCACCCAGGCTCCTGCAACAACAAGCAGTGCAAGTGACTGCTGGTCATTACTGCTGAGATAAGCATATGTTTCATTGAATGCTTCGGTCAGGATTTCAACCAGCCTGTCCCGGTTATCAAAACTATTCTTTATATCATCATACAGGCTTTTTGAATAAATCCTTGACATCTTCAGCTCAGTTGCAAGCATACGAATGGCATCCAGGTAATTGATAACATCCTGGTTCATATTATACAGGGTGGCATAACTGAGGTCTGCACCATAAATCCCCAGGTTAATAGCCTGGCTCTTGCTTGTAACATAGTTTGAAGCATCATCAGGCGGATTGGTTATTCCTATTATATACCCCACCTCAAGCTCTGTAAGCATCTGTATCACTTCTGCAGAAGTTGGCAGCGGATATACGGTCTTCTCTATCTCATCTGAAACCTTACCTGATTGTACAATGTCTATCTCCTTCTGGTCTTTTTGAGTACTCCTGTTCTTGCATGAAGTAAAAGAGACTGAGGCCAGGAAGACCAGAGAAACTGCAATTATAAAGATTCTTTTCATTGGTAATTAAGTGTTTACTAATTATTATGATACTTTTTTAATATAAAAAGGGCTTATTCGTTATATTCCCGCTTTTTATTCTCGTAAAAATAAAAAATATATCGATACAGTGCCCAATATTATAAGAAATCATATTTATTAATATTAAGTTTGTCAGGTATATCATGCTGGAAAAGATATCTGCCATAAAACGAATATGAACGCAAAATGGCTGTTCGGGGCACAGAGTGAATAGCTCAGGAAGCCGCACCGGGAACGGACCGAAAAGATAAACAGGACAGTCTTATGACCGCAACGAATTAAATCTTAAAGCTATGAAATATATTATTCTGCTGGCATCTATAATTATCATTAATGCATGTACCGGCAATGATAAGACCGGTCAGTCTGACAAAACAGCCTCAGATGAAAGGCCTGTGCTCAACCTTGAGCAGGCCTCAGGGCTTGCCGGCCTGCCTATAGCCTGCATTAAAAGGGAATATCCCAATAAACTGAACCAGACATTGAGCGACGATGAGGACCTTCTGCCCCCGCGTACACTGCATCCCTCATTTTACGGCTGCTTCGACTGGCATTCATCGGTGCACGGTCACTGGTCACTGGTAATGCTGCTCAAACATTTCCCGGAAATTGATCAATCAGAGGAGATGAAGTCACTGTTGTCGGAAAGCCTTACTGAAGAGAATATTGCCGCCGAGATTGATTATTTCCGGCAGGAACAGAATAAGACATTCGAGCGGACATACGGCTGGGCCTGGCTTCTGAAACTGGCAGAAGAGCTGTATACATGGGATACCGGATATGCCAGGGAGCTGTATGATAATATCTCGCCCCTGGCCGGACTTATAGCAGATATGTATATCGACTTCCTGCCAAAGCTGCAGTATCCCATAAGGGTGGGCACACATACCAATACTGCTTTTGGCCTGAGCTTTGCCTGGGACTATGCCGTAAGCACAGGCAATGACAGCCTGCTTGTAAGCATAAAACAGAGAGCGCGTGATTTTTACCTGTATGACAGGATGTGCCCTTTATCATGGGAACCGGGGGGTAATGATTTTTTGTCGCCCTGCCTGGAGGAAGCAGGTATAATGAGGAGGGTGCTTGATCAGGAAGAATATGCAGAGTGGCTCGCCGGCTTTATGCCGGAGTTGTCAGACCCTTCATGGCAGTTGGAACCAGGTATTGTTACTGACAGATCGGACGGACAGCTGGCACATCTTGACGGGCTTAACTTCAGTCGTGCCTGGTGCCTTTACGGCATAGCCTCCACCCTGCAGGGTTATGAGCACCTGGTGAAGCTTGCCGATGAACATATAATGCATTCACTTCCTTCTATCAGCCATGAGCATTATGAGGGCGGACACTGGCTTGCCAGCTTTGCGCTGCTGGCACTCTATTCACAATAGTGTCAGCTTAGATCCCCGGATAACTGCTTCTGCTACCTGGTTTTTTTATAAAACACGGCTATCCATTGTCGTTATTTATACATATCTTTGAACCCCGGAATTCAACTCTGGGATATGAAATATAATTTTGATGAGCCTGTCGCCCGGCAGGGTACAAACAGTGTAAAATACGACTCCAGGAAAGATATTTTTGGCAGGGAAGACATAATTCCCATGTGGGTTGCCGATATGGATTTTAAATGTCCGCCCGCTATCATTGATGCACTGAGAGAACGTCTTGACCATGAGATCCTTGGTTATACGCTGCGCCGCGAAGAATATTACACATCATTACAGGACTGGCTGCAAAAAAGGTACTCCTGGACAGTGAAAAAAGAATGGATATCTTTCAGTCCGGGTATAGTGCCGGCACTCAATATATGCGTCCTGGCCTACACCGAACCCGGGGATAAGATAATAATACAGCCTCCCGTGTATTTCCCATTCTTCAATGCCGTTACCGATCATGGCCGCGAGCTGGTGCTTAACCAGCTCAGTGAAAAGGATGGATACTGGGGCTTTGATCTCGAAGACCTGGAACAGAAGGCTGCGAAAGGCGCAAAGATGCTGATACTGAGCAATCCCCATAACCCTGTCGGCAGGGCCTGGAAAGAGGATGAACTGGAAGAGCTGGCAGGTATATGCAGGAAATACGGACTTATAATACTGAGTGATGAGATACATTCAGACCTTGTACTGCCGGGTAATAAGCATACAGTGATGGCCTCACTCCAGAACGATATCGCAGACATAACCATTACCTGCATGGCTCCCAGCAAAACATTTAATATTGCCGGACTGTCAACATCCTCAATGATAATAAGCAATAAGGAACTGAAGAAACAGTTTGATGAGATGATTGGCAGCCTGCATATTACCGGGGGTAATATCTTTGGCACTGAAGCATCCATAGCCGCCTATTCACAGGGCGGACAGTGGCTGGATGAGTTGCTTTTGTATATAAACAACAATATAGAATATGTTATTGACAGCCTGGGCAGCACAGGAATGATAAAACCCATCAGGCCGGAAGCTACATATATGATATGGCTCGACTGCCGGGATATGGGGATGGAACCGGATGAACTGAACAGCTTTTTTATTGAAAAGGCCTCGTTAGGTATGAGTCCGGGTGCCATATTCGGTCCGGGTGGCGAAGGCTATATGCGAATAAATATAGCATGTCCCATGGAAACAGTGAAAAAGGCTGTTGATAATATTGAAAAGGCACTCAGGGTAAAATAAGGACAGCGGATAAAAAAATTAAGACACAGATGAAAAAAACAACTCCCGTTAAGTTAAGCCTCGAAGACGGAACGGTCTACAGGGGTAAGTCATTCGGAAAACTGCTGCCCTCGGCCGGTGAGGTAGTGTTTAATACTGCCATGACCGGCTACCCCGAGAGTCTTACCGATCCATCCTACCGTGGACAGATACTATGCCTTACCTATCCACTGGTGGGTAATTACGGGGCGCCGGGTGATGATCAGAAGGACGAGCTCTATGTTTTCCGTGAATCATCATCAATACATATCAGGGGACTGATAGTTTCAGATTACTCCTTTGAGTACAGTCACTGGAGCGCTGCCGAGAGCCTCCACCACTGGCTCGAAAGTAATAATATACCCGGTATCTACGGTATCGATACTCGTGCGCTGACAAAAAGGCTCAGGGAAAAAGGGTCTATGCTCGGCAAGATTGAGCCCGAAGGAATGGAAACAGGCTTCTATGACCCCAACAGCGTTAATCTTGTTCAGGAAGTCAGCATAAAGGAACCCGTGGTATACGGGAGTGGCAGATACAGGATAGTGCTTGTTGACTGCGGCGTTAAGTATAATATCATACGCAGCCTGCTCAAACGCGATACCACGGTGATAAGGGTTCCCTGGGACTATGATTACCATGATGAGGACTATGACGGGCTGTTTATATCCAACGGTCCGGGCGACCCGGTAACATGCAGGTCAACAATCGATAATATAGCAATCTCCCTTGATAAGGACATACCGGTGTTCGGTATCTGCCTGGGCAACCAGCTTATGGGCCTTGCCTCCGGTGCCAGCACATATAAGCTAAGGTACGGTCACAGGAGCCATAACCAGCCCGTGCTGCAGGTCGGAACAGACAGGGCATATATAAGCTCACAAAATCATGGCTTTGCGGTTGATAATGACAGCCTGGGCCGGGAATGGGAGCCGCTTTTCATCAATATCAATGATAATACCAACGAGGGGATGAGACATAAGGAAAAACCGTTTTTTTCCACACAGTTCCATCCCGAGGCATCGGGCGGACCAACAGATACTGAATTTCTGTTCGACACATTCATTGATAATATAAAAAGATATAAGCAGGAGAAGGATAAATAAGTGCAGGATAAATAGTAGGTATATTTAAATAACTGAGATGAAGGATAAAGAGATAAAAAAGGTTATTATACTGGGATCGGGAGCCCTTAAGATTGGTGAGGCCGGTGAATTTGACTACAGCGGGTCGCAGGCATTGAAGGCATTGAAAGAAGAAGGTGTTGAAACAGTCCTTATCAATCCCAATATAGCTACGGTGCAGACCTCTGAAAAGCTGGCCGGTAAGATATATTTCCTGCCTGTCACACCCTGGTTTGTCGAACAGGTAATAGCAAAAGAGAAGCCTGACGGCATGCTGCTGTCCTTTGGGGGTCAGACCGCCCTTAACTGCGGCACAGAGATGCACCGCAAGGGTACACTGGAGAAATATAATGTTAAGGTACTCGGAACACCTGTTCAGTCTATTATGGACACCGAAGACAGGGAACTTTTCGTTAATAAGCTGAAACAGATAGATGTCAAAACACCCGAAAGCATGGCTGTCAAATCAGTGGATGAAGCTCTTGAGTCAGCTGAGAAGCTGGGCTACCCCATCATCATAAGAGCGGCATATACTCTCGGTGGACAGGGCTCAGGCTTCTGCTCCAACCGCGATGAGCTAAGGCAGCTGGCCGGCAGGGCTTTCACCTATACCCAACAGATACTGGTGGAAGAATCACTGAAAGGATGGAAGGAGGTGGAGTATGAGGTTGTCAGGGACAGCTTCGATAATTGCATCACCGTGTGTAATATGGAGAACTTCGATCCCCTGGGTATACACACAGGGGAGAGCATAGTGGTGGCGCCCTCGCAGACCCTTACCAATACCGAGTATCATAAGCTCAGGGAGCTGTCGATAAAAATAATAAGGCATATAGGAGTGGTTGGTGAATGCAACGTACAGTATGCCCTTGATCCTGCCTCCGAGGACTACAGGGTAATAGAGGTAAATGCACGCCTCTCCCGCTCCAGTGCCCTGGCCTCCAAGGCAACAGGCTACCCCCTGGCTTTCGTGGCTGCCAAGCTGGCACTGGGCTATGGCCTGCACCAGCTGAAAAATTCGGTAACAAAAACAACGACGGCATGCTTTGAGCCGGCCCTTGATTATATAGTATGTAAGATACCGCGCTGGGACCTGAACAAATTCCAGGGGGTGTCGCACCAGATAGGCAGCAGCATGAAGAGCGTGGGTGAGGTGATGGCCATAGGGCGTACCTTCGAAGAGGTTATACAGAAGGGTCTCAGGATGATAGGTCAGGGTATGCACGGCTTCGTGGGCAACAGGAACCTTCACTTCGACAATATAGAAAAGGAGCTGGCGGAGCCTACCGATATGAGAATATTCGTGATAGCAGAAGCAATGAAAAAAGGCTTCTCCATAGATAAGCTGCATGATCTGACAAGGATAGACAGGTGGTTCCTGTATAAGCTGAAAAACATCATTGACACCCGTAACCAGCTGATGGAGTATAAGGATATTCATGATATGCCTGATGAGCTGTTGCGACAGTCCAAGATCTTCGGTTTCTCCGATTTCCAGATAACAAGGTATGTCAGTGATCCCGGAGCAGCCTCCATCGGGGAAGAGATGAACAGGCTAAGGGCATACCGCAAATCAAAAGGCATCATACCATGGGTTAAACAGATTGACACGCTGGCAGCTGAATACCCGGCCGTAACCAACTACCTGTACCTGACATACAGCGGCGCCGAGCATGATGTGTGGTATGAGAACGATAAACGCTCGGTCATAGTACTGGGCTCCGGCGCCTACCGCATAGGCTCAAGCGTTGAATTTGACTGGTGCTCTGTCAATGCCATCGACACCATAAGGCAGGAAGGCTTCCGCTCTGTAATGATTAACTATAACCCGGAAACGGTGAGTACCGATTATGACACCTGTGACAGGCTCTATTTCGATGAGCTGTCCTTTGAAAGGGTGATGGATATTATTGATCTTGAGACACCCAGAGGGGTGATAGTGTCCGTGGGCGGACAGATACCCAATAACCTGGCTATGAGGCTGCACGAGCAGGATGTAAATATACTGGGCACCTCCGCCGGTTCTGTAGACAGGGCTGAGAACAGGCATAAGTTCTCAAGCATGCTCGATGAGCTGATGGTGGACCAGCCCGAATGGAGTGAGCTGACCAGTGTAGAGGATATAAAGAAATTTGTTGACCGACTGGGCTTTCCCCTGCTGATAAGACCCTCATATGTGCTCTCGGGAGCAGCCATGAACGTGGTTTCAAATAATGATGAACTGATGCATTTCCTGGAGCTGGCAGTTAAGGTCTCAAAGCAATACCCGGTGGTCGTATCTGAGTTTATAGAGAATGCCAAAGAGATAGAGATAGATGCGGTGGCCCGTGAAGGGGAGATAATGGCATACGCCATCAGTGAGCATGTTGAGTTTGCAGGGGTGCACTCGGGAGATGCCACCATAGTGTTCCCGCCACAGAAGATATATTTTGAAACGGTAAGGCGCATAAAACGCATAAGCAGGCTTATAGCCGGGGAGCTGAATATAAGCGGACCCTTCAATATACAGTTCCTGGCCAGGGATAATGATATAAAAGTCATTGAATGTAACCTGAGGGCCAGCCGCAGCATGCCTTTTGTCTCAAAAGTGCTCAAGACAAACCTTATTGAACTGGCTACAAGGGTCATGCTTGATATCCCTGTAAGCAGGCCCCATAAATCTGTTTTTGACCTCGACTATGTGGGTGTCAAAGCGCCGCAGTTCTCCTTCTCCAGGCTGGCCAAAGCCGACCCGGTGCTGGGAGTGGATATGTCCTCAACAGGTGAGGTGGGATGTATAGGTGACGGGTTCTACGAGGCTATACTGAAAGCCATGCTGTCAGTGGGATATACAGTGCCGCAAAAAGCCATTCTGCTGTCCACCGGCCCTGCCCGCTCCAAGGTGGAGATGATAAACAGTGCCAGGGCACTGAGGGAAAAAGGATATAAGCTATACGCCACCAGGGGCACACAGGCCTTCCTGGAAAATGCCGGACTGGAAGCCGAAGTGGCATACTGGCCCGATGAGGATAAATCACCCAACACACTGGAGCTGATAAAGACCGGGACGGTGGACCTGGTGGTTAACATCCCCAAGAACCTCTCGCAGGATGAGCTTAATAATGATTATTCAATAAGGAGGAATGCGGTGGATTATAATATACCACTGCTAACCAATGCCAGGCTGGCAAGTGCCTTTATACTTGCTTTCTGCAGGATAGAGCCTGCAGAGATAGGAATATACAGCTGGGATGAATACAGGGAAACATAAAATTTAAATAAATGAAAAATCTGTTTATCAGGGAAGCAAGGATTATCGATGCAGAAAAGATTATCTCTTTTCAGAAAAGTATGGCCATGGAAACGGAAGACATGAGCCTGGATACTGATACAGTAAACCATGGGGTGCATGCCGTCTTTGCCGATCCTCACAAAGGCAAATATTATGTTGCCGAATACAAAGGTGAGGTGATGGGCTCCCTTCTTATTACCTATGAGTGGAGCGACTGGAGAAACAGTTTCGTCTGGTGGCTGCAGTCGGTATACATCTTACCTGAACACAGGCGTAAAGGCATCTTCAAAGAGATGTACCTGCACGTGAAGGAAACGGCCCTGCAGAATAATGTATCCGGACTGCGACTCTATGTTGAGCAGGAAAATGTTAACGCACAGAAGACATACGAGGCTATGGGCATGAAAAGTGATCACTACAGGATGTACGAATGGCTTAAATAAGCGGTTTATGAACTGGCTAATATTAACCTTACTACCCTACCTGGTTTTCTTTATGACAGTATGGATAAGGATGCAGCGTGGCAGGGGAAAGGTGCAAGCCGGTGGAGAGAAAATCTTAAATAATAACCTGTTCTTATCCGTTCTCATACCGGTAAGGAATGAAGCGGCTAATATCAAAAAGCTGCTGTCCGGACTGGCAGCGCAGAGTCTTGATTCCACCCTGTTTGAGATAATAATCATTGATGACGGATCTAATGATGAGAGTCGCGGTATACTATCATCACCCACACCGGCAGATCCTGCCTATAAGCTTATCCGGACAGAGGGACTGGGTAAGAAAAAAGCCCTTGCCCTGGGTGTGGAACAGTCGCGGGGCAATTATATAGTAAGCACCGACGGCGATTGCCGCGTTCACGCTGACTGGCTGAAAAATATATATTCCCTTATACGGGTAGAAAAGCCGGATATGATAATCGGTCCGGTTGATATAATAAACACAGGCAGCCTGCTTAACAGCCTTGTACAGCTCGAGTTCCTCAGTCTGCAGGCCGTCACTGAAGTATTTGCAAGAAGGGGAAAGCCGGTATTATGCAACGGTGCCAACCTGTGCTTCAGAAACCCTGGTGCCGAAGCATATAACAGTATGGTGAAAAACCATATTAATACGGGTGATGATATTTTCCTTATGGAGAGCTTTAAAAGTCGGGGTAAGAAGATAAGCTGGATTGACCGGCCCGGCAGCATGGTTTATACACTGGGACCAGGCACAGCAGGTGAGTTTTTAAGGCAGAGGATAAGATGGTCATCAAAGAGCATATCCTATACCGATCCTGCACTCGCAGCCATAGCAGCACTAGTATTTCTTACAGGCATGCTTATCAGTCTCAGCGTAATATATGCGTTAATTATCCCGGGATTATGGCTGACGGCCGGTCTTATGTATATGATAAAAACCATTCCCGACATCCTTATCCTCTCGGCCATGGCCTCAGGGAGAGGTAAGAGGCGGCTGCTGTACCTTTTTATACCCGCCCAGCTGCTTTATCCTTTTTATATACTGGCAGCCGGACTGGGAGGAATAACTAAAGGTCTCTTTTCCTTACTACAAGATAAGTGAGGAAACCAAAAAGCGAGATATAGACAAGGGCCATGACAATGGTGACCGGACCCTCAAGCTGTCTGGCCATTAAACCCATTTCCTCAAAACTCATGGCATTATCAGACATGGCATCACCCGATGTCACCTTAAGAAATTCGGGCAGCGGGGTGAGATGGCTTATTATCTTAACCGGGAACCACGGTCTTATCTCCGCGGGACAGAGTCCACGCATCACAGGCTCAATAATTATGAAATACAGCAGGTACAGTATTATTGCCAGTGCGTTGGACCTGAGCACCGATACAAAAAGCATACCCAGCACCATATAACCTATTGCCTGTAACATGTACACCAGCAATATGCCGGCATTTTCGAAAACCATTCCTGCAGTGAGACCGCCGGTGAGTATGAAACCGAAGACAGAGCTTGCCAGCAGCACCATCACCACGCCAAAAAGAGCAAGTCCCAGTATTAATATACCCTTACCTGCCAGCCACTCTTCCCGGCTCAGACCTGTTATCACCTGCTGACGCAGTGTGCGCCCGCTGAACTCATTGCCCGCTATGGTTATCACCAGTATCCCCAGCAGGAGGTTAAACCAGCTGGCCACCCATGCAAAGGAGGACCATACATCGGGAAACCTGAACAGGTTCCTCCAGGTAAAGCCTGGCACCGAGATGTCAAAGCGGGAGAAAGCAAAGACAGTAAGTAAAAAAAGGCTTATTGTCAGGATCAGTATAACCCTGAAAAGTCCGTAAGAAGATACCTTGGTCCACTCCAGCCCTATTAATCTTTTCATCTGTTTAATATTTTTAGTTTGCTAAAAATGAAGAAACTAAAATTTCCTTCACATTCAGGAACTCCTGATTAATTATATCATCCACCAGTCGGCATGCCTCCATTAATGCATCCTCCCTGGTTTATCTATTTTACCAGCTCCAGGAACTGCTCCTCAAGGCTGCTCTTCCTCTGGTATAACTCGTTAATATTAATACCCTTATCTGCCGCAAAGCGGTTTATGTGAGCCGGGCTCACCCCGCTGGCCGGTATTAACTCAAGAACCTCCCCTTTTGCTTCGGCAGACCTTACCAGGCCTTTTTCTTCAAGCCCCTTTTTCAGCATATCATTATTATCCGAGGCAATAACCGTAATCTCATCTGTTACAAGCAACTCATTAACCTTACCCGATGCCAGGGTCCTGCCTTTCTTGAGTATGGCCACATGATCACATACCTTCTCCACCTCATCGAGTATATGACTGGCCATGATTATTGTCTTGCCGGCATCTTTCTGCTCCTTTATTAAATTCCTCACCTCAGCTATACCTTCGGGATCAAGACCATTTGCCGGCTCATCCAGTACCAGCACCTCCGGGTTACCCAGCAGTGCAGCTGCCAGCGCCAGTCGCTGCTTCATCCCCAGTGATAGGGTGTCAAACCTTGAAGAGGATCTCTTTAACAATCCTGTTAAATCAAGCACCCTCGGTATATCGGATATATCTGTGCCGCGTATACGTGCCACCACCTCAAGGTTACGTTGCAATGAGAGGTAAGAGAAAAAATTGGGAACCTCCATGATTGAGCCTATGCGCTTTAGCAGGGCCGGTTCGGGTTCCCTGTCAAACCACTTATAGCTGCCACTATCAGCCTTGAGTACAGATAATACAATACCCAGGGTGGTTGTTTTGCCGCTGCCGTTGGGACCCAGCAGTCCAAAGGCCGTGCCTTCTTCAACCGACAATGAAATATTTTCCGCAGCCTTTATTGGTCCGTAACTTTTACTGAGTTGTTTTGTCTCGAGGATCATTTTTATTTAAGAATTTATTATAAAGACTTACGAAATTAATTAATGTGGCATATAAATAAAAAAAATCCCCCGCAGCGGAAGAATAATCATTCTTAAAGTCAGAAAAAGCAAAAAAAACAGCTTTCCGGTATCAGTTACCGAATTCAGACATAAACTTGATACGCATAAGCCTGATCTCTTCTTCCTCGTATTCATCACCCAGCTCGTCTATGGCCTCCTGCAGTGAGTCTGACTCAGCTTCTTCCCTGAAATAGGATATTATATCCTCCTGACGATCCTCATCTATCACCTGGTCAATATAATATGAAAGGTTAAGGCGTGTGCCGGAGTTAACGATAGACTCTATCTCACCTATCAGCTCATTCATATCAATACCCTTGGCATCGGCTATATCTTCCAGCGGTCGCTTGGCATCAATGCTTTTAATGATATAGACCTTAAAGCCGGACTTGTTAACAACGGACTTAACGATAAGGTCCTGGGGCCTCGTTATCTCTTTCTCTTCAACATAACGTTCTATGACCTCAACGAACTCCTTTCCATACCTTTCTGCCTTGCCCACTCCCACACCCGACACATTCTGCAGCTCTTCGGTGGTCACGGGGTACTGAATAGCCATATCCTCCAGTGAGGGATCCTGGAAGATGACAAAGGGAGGCACATTCTTTTGCCTTGAGATATCCTTCCTGAGGTCCTTGAGTATGCTGAATAACTCATCATCCACGGCGCCGGCACCACCCCTGTACCCGGCATCCTCTTCACTCACCTCGCCGTAATCATGATCCTCGCTGAGCATAAATGATTCCGGCTTATCAATAAATGTCTTTCCCTTATCGGTAAGCTTCAGTATGCCGTAATTCTCTATCTCCTTAATCAGCAGCTTGGCTATCAGCGAGCGGCGGATGACCATATTCCAGAATTTAACATCCTTATCATCGCCGTCACCGAAAATATCCAGCTTATGATGTTTATATGACTTAATAGCTGAATCAGCTTCACCCGCCAGTATTTTCGATATATGGTCGGCTTTAAACTTCTGTTTGACCTGCCTTATTGCCTTCAGCGCCTTCACAACATAATGCTTACCCTCGAATTCCTTTTTGGGATGCAGGCAGTTATCACATGACTCGCAATTATCCGGCTTATATTCCTCACCGAAATAATGAAGCAGCAATTTACGCCTGCACAGGGATGATTCGGCGTATGATGCGGTCTCCAGCAGTAGCTGCTTCCCTATCTCCTGCTCATTGATGGGCTTGCCCTGCATAAATTTCTCCAGCTTCTGCAGGTCATCATAAGAATAATATACTATACAACGCCCCTCGCTACCATCCCTTCCGGCACGCCCTGTCTCCTGGTAATAACCTTCCAGACTCTTGGGTATATCATAATGAATAACAAAACGTACATCGGGTTTATCTATACCCATACCAAAAGCTATGGTTGCCACAATAACGTCTGTCTCTTCCATAAGAAATTTATCCTGGTTAGCGGTCCTGGTGGCCGAGTCCATACCGGCATGATAAGGGAGGGCCTTTATACCATTCACCTGCAGTGCCTCTGCTATCTGTTCAACCTTCTTCCTGCTCAGACAGTATATTATACCCGACTTACCCTGGTTATTCTTAATGAACTTGAGTATCTCCTTGGTTGGGTTAACCTTGGGCCTGACCTCATAATAAAGGTTGGGCCTGTTAAAGGAAGACTTGAACACATTGGCATCCGGTATGCCCAGGTTCTTCTGTATATCATGCTGCACCTTGGGTGTGGCCGTGGCTGTAAGCGCAATGATTGGCGAACGGCCAATGGTGTCAACTATAGGTCTTATCTTCCTGTATTCCGGCCTGAAGTCATGACCCCACTCGGATATACAGTGAGCCTCGTCAATGGCATAGAAAGATATTTCCACCTTCCTGAGAAATTCAATATTATCTTCCTTGGTAAGTGACTCCGGAGCCACATACAACAGCTTGGTCTGTCCGCTCAGCACATCTGATTTAACCTTGTTTATAGCTGACTTTGTGAGTGAAGAATTTAAAAAGTGAGCCATATTATCGCTGGTGGAAAAATTCCTCATAGCATCAACCTGGTTCTTCATCAATGCTATCAGGGGAGAAATGATAATTGCTGTTCCGCTTTTTATCACTGCCGGCAACTGGTAACATAATGATTTGCCTCCGCCCGTTGGCATCAGGACAAAGCTATCCCTTCCGGCCAGAACATTTCTGATAATCTCCTCCTGGTTACCCTTAAAAGTATTAAACCCGAAATATTTTTTCAGGTTATCATATAAGATCCTGCTGTCTTCCATCCCTGTTTCCTACCTTTCAATCTAATCAATAATAACTTCACCCATGAAGTAATATAAAGTTATCACTTTTTTACCATCAATAAAATTAAGATGCTAAAAACAATGATGATTATTATCACCTTCAGGGAACATCATCATACAATTTACAATAATCATGTCAATTTCTG
>JAWLFR010000076.1:6964-10420 GCA_041685495.1 Bacteroidales bacterium | reverse complement strand
CCACCTCGCGATGGACACCCTTGCCTTAAGCTAACGTTTCCTACTGTCAAGGTACGTTCGGGACTTTCACCCTATAGTTATCGCCCATGCCGGGCGCACAACAGAAAACGGGTTGCTGCTCTGGCACCCGTTTTTTTTACAGTACTTTGTCGTGCCATGCCTTAAAAATAATCCATTGCTGTCCCTTACCATAGTTAAAAATATTATTACTAATTTGTCTGATTATAAAAACAGGTTTCAACTTTGTGATACCTGGCATCTAATCAACAAAATATTTCACTATGAAAAAGATATTTTATATTCTTTTACTGGCAATGATCTATGTTGCCGGGTGCGACATGAAAGAGCGGGATACTAATGAATATGGTATTTACGAACGTCCCGGGCCTCTTCTTGATCTGGAAATAGCTGATACAATAAGGGTTAGTGACTATGGTATTAACCCTTCTGACAACGAAATTCATGCAAGTGCTATTCAGGAGGTTATTGATGGGGCGATTAGCAGTGGGAGAAGTACAATGATATTGTTTGAACCTGGCTTATATAAAATTGATAGTGACAAGGTATATGCATTCTTGTTTGAAGGTGCTCATAATTTAATATTCGAAGGAAACGGAGCAGATTTTCTCATTACAAAGCCAGGAGTCAACCTGGCCAGGATAAACCAGAGCAAAAGAGTTATTCTGAGAAATTTCTCAATTGATTATGAAATCTCCAATCATACCCAGGGGTGGGTAACAGAAGTTAACCCTGAAGAAAAGTGGTTGAAAGTAAAAATAGATGAAAACTGGCCAGATCCGGATATGGAGCATTTTAAAATCGCTGATTACAAATGGGCCTTTATCAAGGATAGAAATGATCCTCTTTCTTTTAAGGAAGGAACAGAGTACAGATTATATCTCAATGGCTGGGAACATGTCGAACAAAATACCTGGATTTACCACACCCGCTACACTTCAAAATTAAAAACAATAGAACCGGGTGATCCTTTCGTTCAGATATCCAGAATCGATGGTAGTAACATATCTATCATCAGGTCTGAAGATATCACACTTCATCAGCTAAGGTTGTACGAAAGCAGGGGCGCCATGCTGTCATCGGGTCATTCATCAAGGGTGAATTATATTGGAATTGATATGGCTCCCAGAGAAGGGGCGTGGTTGTCTGCCGGGGCCGATGGTAGTTATAATGCATGTGGAAGAGAGGGCCCCTGGGTCGAGGACTGTACTTTTAATGCCCTGGGCGATGACAATCTGGTGATCAAGGGCTACAGGGCTTTCGTAATTGATGTGGTTAATGATTCTACTTTTGCACTCGTTCACGCAAGACACAGGTTTACAGATTCCCCGGGTAATTGGTGGTCACTTGAAGAATATGAGGTTTCGGGGCAGAAATGGGAAGTTGCGGCAGGTGATCAGATTGAAATTATTGATCCATTGAAGAAAAAAGTAGTTTCAAAACCGAAAGTTATAAAAACAGAATTACGGTCGAATAGTGTAGTTGTAACCACAGACCAGCCGGTTCCGGGGATACGAAAGGGAGTAAATCCTGATAGCTCGCTTCATATTGTAAACAGATCTAATAGTTTACCCGGATTTGTAGTAAAGAATAATAAGTTTTTAAATGCGCCGCGATTTGGCCTTTTATTGAAAAGTTCTGACGGATTGATCGTCAATAACACCTTTGAAAACCATTGTGAAAAATCTATTGCAATGGTGAATCATTGCCAGGAGTTTGGAGCACATGTAGAGAACATCCTTATTAAAGGTAACAGGTTTGTTGGAGCCGGAGGCTGGCCGATTGGTACTGCTGAAACAGCACTTCACAGCATAGCCCGGCAGAAAGGCATTCAGAGGAACATCTTTTCAACAGTTGCTGGTGCATTTCTGATTCCGCACGGTCAATGGGATGTAGTTGAAAATGAGTCCGTTGAGCTCAGTAATATTCATATTATTGAAAATGAGTGGTACAATTGGAGGCAATTGTCGGCACTGACCATTATGAATGCCCGTAATGTAACAATAAAAAACAACAGCTTTATAATAGAAGAAGAATTCAGTAAAAAAGATACTTTATGGCTGGATGAACCTTCGATACGGGTTCTTTATAGTAAGGATGTAAAAATTGGTCCACAGGAGTTTGAGGGAGATGTTTTTTCAAAGGGAAATAATATAGAAGTAATAGGGTCTGAAAATGTCGAAATGTTGACAAAAGATGATTAATCAATTATTTCCTTTTATGTATGAATTAATGAATTGGAGCCGATATAAGTAAATAATTGCATTATTAACCGAATATCTCACTATGAAACCTTTTCAATTAATCTTATTGATACTGACTTTATTTCTAGTTCCATCATGCCAGAAAAGAGATGATTCATTGAAAAATCTGGCCCGGGTTGCTGAAGTCTCCAGTTCTACAAGCGAGGATGAGCTTACACCATCTGAGATCTGGGTCAGGTCGGCAATACTGGGTTCTATAACATTCTGGAGCGATAGATTAAATGATGGTCTTACACTGACTGATTCTATTGACAGACAAGTAAGCAATCGTCTGGACAGGCCTCAGCGGCAATGGGTGCAATATGAATGGGAGCAGCCTGTCACAACTGAAAAAATGTCTGTTTTCCTATGGGATTATCATGAAGAAGTGCCTCTGCCTGAGAATTACCGGGTCAGTTATTGGGATGGGGATAAGTTTAAGGACCTGAGGATAATATCAAGACAAGAGATGAATAATGAGCGGTTTGACACAATTTATTTCAATGAAATTCAAACGACCAGGATAAGAATTGAAGCTGATTCTGCACTTTTGTTTCCGGCAAATATTCTTGAATGGGAAGTATATCAACTACCAGGTTCAGAAAACCATCCTCCCCGTGTAAATGCTGGACCTGACCGGGATGTTATGATAAATGGAAAAACATATTTATCAGGGGAATACAGGTCAGTTACACCATCAGATGAGATCGTTTGGAGCAAGGAATCGGGTGAGGGAGTAGTTAGTTTTGAATACCCAAACTCACTTGAGGGAACTGCTGATTTTTCAGAACCGGGAGATTATATACTTAAATTAACAGTAAAAGAAGGAGATCTGGAAGGTTCTTCCACCTTAAGGGTTAAGGCTCATGAACCTCCACCGGATAAGCATCTGGAAAAAGTATATATGAGGCCTTATCAAATTGATAATCCTTTGTGGAATGACAGACTTAAAGCCACAATAGTTAACTGGATTCCTCATCTTATTGATAAGATAAATGATCCGCACCTTGAAACCGGTGGAATAACTAATTTTACAGAAGCTTCAAAAGCTCTAAGGAATGAAACCCATGGCAAACATCATGGTTTTAGTTTCTCCAATGCCTGGGTATATCAAACTATTGAGTCAATGAGTTATGCCCTCATGTATGATCCACAGGGCGATCAGGAGATCATAGCAGCACTGGAAAAGATGGAA